>NZ_QHHV01000147.1:0-34576 GCF_003947245.1 Actinoplanes sp. ATCC 53533
AACTGCTGCAGCGCGTCCTTGATGTCGCTGTCGGGCAGCCTGTCCAGCGCCTCGGTCTCGGCCGAGCGCAGACCCGCGGACGTGTGCGACTCCGACGACGCGAGCTGCCAGTCGGAGATCTCCTCGGTCGGAGCCTGCACGGGCTGACGCTGCTTGCGCCGATACGAGTTGATATAGGTGTTCGTGAGGATGCGGTACAGCCAGGCCTTGAGGTTCGTACCCTCCTCGAACTGGTGGAATGCGGAGAACGCCTTGAGGAAGGTCTCCTGGACGAGGTCCTCGGCATCGGCCGGGTTGCGCGTCATGCGCAGGCCCGCCGCATACAGCTGGTCGACGAACGGCAGCGCGTCCCGCTCGAAGCGCGCCCGGCGCTCGTCGGTCTTCTCGCTGCGTTCGGTCCGTTCCGTCCGCTCTGTTGGCGTCACCCGCACCTCTCCCCTCGACCGCCCCGCCGAGGATACGGGTAGTGCCCCGTCAGTAGTTTCAAAAACCGTCGGTGTGCTGACGCTCACCAACGACGAGACGGGCTTCGAGACAGCCGCGGGCCACTCGGGTGCGTGCAACAACTCCCGCACCTTGCGCGCCTGCGGCCCGCCGCGCTGGACGAATCCGGTTCCGGCTTGCACTTGAGGTACCCCTTCCGACGTACAGCCATCCGGGTTGTGTAACGACCCCGGGGCAGTCCGCATTCCGGCTCGCGCAACGGGCTTGCACGGGTTTCCGCCACGGGTCGGTTCAGGCAACGGGCTTGCACGGGCCTTTCCGCCGCGGGTCGGCTCGAGTAAGGGGCTGGCATGGTCTTCCGCCGCGGGTCGGCTCAGCGCACCCAACTGTGTGACCGCAGCCAACCGACCACGATCGCCGCCGTACCGGGCAGGTCACGGCGGAGATCGTGGACCGCGCCGGGGCGTACTGCCACCTCGACCGCCCCGCCGGCGCCGGGCACGCCGAAGGGGTCGCGGTCGCCGTTGACGACCAGGGTCGGGATGCGGGTGGGCAACTCCCCGGCCCGGCTGCGCTCCGGCTTGCCCGGCGGGTGCAGCGGGAAGGCCAGGGCGAGCACCCCGGCCGCGCCGAGCTGCTCCGCCGTCCGGCAGGCGACCCGGGCCCCGCTGGAACGGCCGCCGAGGATCAGCGGCAGGCCGTCCGCGAGCCCGGTCACCACCGCGGTCCAGGCCTCATCCAGGTGATTGGCGGGCGCGGGCGCCCGGCGACCGGCGACCCGGTAGGGCTGGGTGACCAGCGTCACCCGGGCCCCCGCCGCCACGGCGGCGTCGTGCACCACCGTCAGATCCGGCGCGTCGACGTCGCCGCCCGCGCCGTGGCCGAGGACGAGCTGACAGAGCGGCGGGCCCGCGGGGTCCGTGATCCGGATCCCCGCCGGCCCGCGCGGTGTTTCGATCGAGAAGCTGCGCACAGCTCCTATCTTTAGCGGCTCACCGGCATCAGTGTGAGCAGTCGGCGGTCTTCTTCATCCGGTCCGTCGTCGACTTCCTCGCCGTCGGACCGCACCCGTTCGCGCCAGGCGACGAGCATGGCCCGCCGTTCGCGCGGAGTGGTCCCGCCCCAGACGCCGTGGCAGTCGCCCACCTGCAGCGCCCAGGCCAGGCACGGCCCCTGCACCTCGCAGCGCCCGCAGAGCGCGACCGCGCTCTCGGACGGCTCGTTCGGAGCCGGGAAGAACGTTTCCGGATCGACCGTGCGGCAAGCGCCGCGGGTCCGCCACGCCTCGTCACTGCAGCGTTCGTCGATCGCGCTGAGCAGCCTCGGGTCGCGCCTGGCAATCGCGACCTCATGTGGACGCGGCATACGAGCACGTGTCATCAGCCCACCTCCCCCGTGGGTACCGGCAAAGCCGTGATGGTCGGTCCGCACCGTACGGATCGGCATCACACCGGCGCTGGTTTCTATCGCACGGAGGAAGATCAGAACAAGGGCCTTGTCTATCTCGAAACAAAGTTTCTAAATAGAAACCGCAGCATATGCGGAGAAAACACTTCGCGTTTGTCAGCGAAGCGGCAATTCGGACACCCTAATTGTTCTCAGTTCGTCATTCAGAAGAGGGTCACCTCCGGCGCGGCCACCGCCTCCGGCTCGGTCAGCAGATGCGGGCCGTTGTTGCGCACGTTTCCCACGTCCGGACGGACAGGCCGGACGTCGATCGCCGCGAGCTCGGCGGGCGACATCGGCCGCAGCAGGGCGGGCGCGTCACCGCCACCGGCGAGCCACTCGGGCCAGCGCTCCCGCGGCAGGATCAGCGGCATCCGGTCGTGCACCTCGGCCAGCCCACCCAGCGCGGCGGTGGTCAGCACGCTGCAGGTCAGGGTCTGCTCGCGCCACATCGTCCAGATGCCCGCGAAGGCGAGCACCGACGAGTCGCGCGGGGTCATGTAGAAGGCCTGCTTGCGCTTGCCGTCGCGGACCCACTCGAACCAGCCGTCGGCCGGCACCAGGCAGCGCCGGCGCTGGAACGACGGGGCGAAGGCGCGCGACGTGGCCACGGTCTCGGCCCGAGCATTGATCATCCGGGCGCCGGCCCGCGGATCGTCCGCCCACGGCGGGACCAGGCCCCAGCGCGCGGTGTCCACCACCCGGCCGCCGTGCCGCTGCGCCATGCGGACCACTGGGACCGGGTCGGTGGGAGCGACGTTCCAGCTCGGCCCCAGCGCCTCGGTGACGCTCGTGGCGTCGAAGAGCAGGCTGAGGTCGGCCTCGCTCCGCGTCGTCGCGTACCGCCCACACATGAGGCCGACCCTACGCCGGGCGCGTCTTCCGCGTTGTCCCGCGCGGGTTGTCGTACCCGGACGGCAGAATGGGTGCCGTGACAGCTCAAGAGCGCCCCTGGACGGCCCCCGTCAGCAGCCGACCGGTCACCGCCACCGTCCGGTTGCCCGGGTCCAAATCGATGACTGCCCGGGCCCTGGTGCTCAGCGCGCTAGCCGACGGGCCATCCGAGATCCGCCGCCCGCTGCGCGCCCGGGACACCACGCTGATGGCCGCCGGGCTGCGCGCGCTCGGCGTCACGGTGGACACAACCTCCGACGAGGTGTGGACGGTCGAGCCCGGGCCGCTGCGCGGACCGGCCCGGGTCGACGTGGGGCTGGCCGGCACGATCATGCGCTTCGCGCCCCCGGTGGCCGCGCTGGCCGACGGCCCGGTCACCTTCGACGGCGACCCGCACGCGCGCAACCGGCCGCTGCGCCCGATCGTCGAGGCGCTCCGCGCGCTGGGCGTCGTCATCGAGGCCTCGCCCACCGGCGGGTTGCCACTGCTGGTCCACGGCACCGGCCTGGTCCCCGGCGGCGAGGCAGTCATCGACGCGTCCGGGTCCAGCCAGTTCGTCTCCGGGCTGCTGCTCTCCGCGCCGCGCTTCGCCAAGGGGCTGGTGCTGCGGCACGAGGGCCCGCCGGTGCCGTCCGCGCCGCATCTGCGGATGACCACCCACATGCTGCGCGCCGCGGGTGCCACGGTGGACGAGAGCGTGCCCGACGTGTGGGCCGTCGAGCCGGGCGGGCTGCGCGGCCGGTCATGGGACATCGAGCCGGACCTGTCCGGCGCGGCGCCCTTCTTCGCGGCGGCGATGGTCACCGGCGGTGCCGTCACGCTCGCCGGCTGGCCGCGCGACAGTTGGCAGCCGGCCGGCCGGCTGACCGAGCTGCTCACCGCGCTCGGTGCGGAGGTGAGCCAGGACGACGCCGGGCTCACCGTGCGGGGCACCGGCACGCTGCGCGGCATCGAGGCCGACCTGTCCGAGGTGAGCGAGCTGACCCCGGTCGTCGCGGCGCTGGCGGCGCTGGCCGACGGGCCGAGCGCCCTGCGCGGCGTGGCGCACATCCGCGGCCACGAGACCGACCGGATCGCCGCGCTCGCCACCGAGCTGGGCAAGATCGGCGCGGGCATCGTCGAGCATCCCGACGGGCTGGAGATCACCCCGGGGCCGCCGCGGGCCGCCGTCATCGAGACCTACGCGGACCACCGGATGGCGCACGCGGGTGCGGTGCTGGGCCTCGCCGTCGAGGGCGTACGGCTCACCGACGTAGCGTGTACCTCCAAGACCCTGCCCGAGTTCCCCGAGCTCTGGGCAGACCTCGTGACAGGGAGCTGAAGCTGCCCGGCAAGAAGCGCGAATACGACGAGGACGACGTCCGGATCAGACCGGGGCGGTCGTCGCGTCCGCGCACCCGCACCCGGCCCAAGCACGAGGACGCCGTGGACGCGCTCGTGATCACCGTGGACCGCGGCCGGTACGGCTGCATCCGCGAGGACGCCGAGCACCTGGACGAGCTGATCACCGCGATGCGCGCCCGCGAGCTGGGCCGCAAGTCCGTGGTCGTCGGTGACCGGGTCGCCCTGGTCGGCGACACCTCGGGGGTGCCCGGCGCGCTGGCCCGGATCGTGCGCATAGCCGAGCGCACCTCGGTGCTGCGCCGAACGGCGGACGACGACGACACCACCCCCGAGGGCCGGCTCGAACGCGTCGTCGTGGCCAACGCCGACCAGCTGGTCATCGTCAGCGCGCTGGCCGACCCGCCGCCGCGCACCGGCTTCATCGACCGCTGCCTGGTGGCGACATACGACGCGGACATCGAGCCGCTGCTGTGCCTGACCAAGGCCGACCTGGCCGGGCCGGCCAACGTGCTCGACTACTACGCCGAGCTGGATCTGCCGTTCGTCCTGGTCAAGCCGGAAAGCGACCTGACCGAGGTGCGGGACAAGCTGGCCGGGCGCATCTCGGTCATGGTCGGCCACTCCGGCGTCGGCAAGTCAACGCTGGTCAACCGCCTGGTCCCGGACGCACTGCGAGCGGTCGGCGTGGTCAGCGCGATCGGCAAGGGCCGCCACACCTCGACCAGCGCGGTGGCGCTGCGCCTGCCCCGGGTGCGCAAGAAGGGCGACCCCGGCTGGATCATCGACACGCCGGGCATCCGCAGCTTCGGGCTGGCGCACGTGAGCGCGGAAAGCCTGCTGCACGGCTTCCCGGACCTGGTCGAAGGCACGATCGACTGCCCACCGAACTGCGGTCACACGGCCGGCGACGCGAACTGCAAGCTGGACGCCTGGGTGACGGCGGGCAAGGCGGACCCGCGCCGGCTGGCTTCGTACCGCCGGCTGCTGAGCTCCCGGGCCGGCGAGGGCGACGGTCGCGACCAGGGCGAGTAACACCGGGCCGGCCCGGCAGCTGGCGGACGGCGGCTCGGCACCGCCACCACCGCCGGGCGGACCGGCACCACCTCTGGGCGGATCGGCACCGCCAGGCACCTCAGCGCGGCCGGGCGGATCAGCGCGGCCGGGCGGATCAGCGCGGCCGGGCGGATCAGCGCGGCCGGGCGGATCAGCGCGGCCGGGCGGATCAGCGCGGCCGGGCGGATCAGCTAGCGTGCCCGCATGGCCTCGTATGCCGATGACCTCGCCCTCGCCCACCTGCTCGCCGACACCGCGGACTCGATTTCCATGGCCCGGTTCCGGGCCCTGGATCTGCATGTCGAATCCAAGCCGGATCTCACCCCGGTCTCGGACGCCGACACCGCGGTCGAACAGGCTATCCGCGCCACGCTGGCCCGGGCCCGCCCACGCGACGGTGTGCTCGGCGAGGAGTTTGGCATGTCCACCCCGCCCGCCGGCCAGGGCAACCGGCACTGGGTGATCGATCCGATCGACGGCACCAAGAATTTTATTCGCGGTGTGCCCATCTGGGGCACCCTGATCGCCCTGATGGAGGGCGAGCGGCCGGTTGCCGGGCTGGTCTCCGCGCCGGCGCTGGGGCGCCGCTGGTGGGGCGCGCTGGGCCACGGTGCGTACGCGGGCAAGCACCAGCGGTCCGCCGCCCGGATCTCCGTTTCCGCGGTCCGCAAGATCGGGGACGCCAGCTTCTGCTATGCCAGCCTGCCGAGCTGGGAGGAGGCCGGCCGGCTCGACCCGATGCTGGGGATCATGCGCGATTCCTGGCGCAGCCGGGCCTACGGCGACTTCTACGGTTACATGCTGCTCGCCGAGGGGGCCGTGGACGTCATGGTCGAGCCCGAGCTGTCGCTGTGGGACGTGGCCGCCCTGATCCCGATCGTGACCGAGGCCGGCGGGACCTTCACCGATCTCGCGGGTGAGCGGGCGCCGGGCGCCGGCAGCGCCATCGCTACCAACAGTCATTTGCACGAGGAAATCCTCGGTCGGCTGGCCGCCGGGGTCCCCTGACGCACCGTTAGTCTCCTAGGCCTGCCGAAGCTGGTCTATTCTCGCCGGGTGATGTCGCCGGGCTGGTTCTACCTCGCAGCGATGATTGCCGCGTACGGGGTCGCCAACCTGCTGCAGTCGATGGCCGCTGCCCGAACGAGTGTGCATCACACTTTCGACCCACAGCTGCTGGTGCGCCTGGCGTGTCACCGTACGTATCTGCTCGGGTTGTTCTGTCAGGTCTTGGGTTTTGTGCTGGCCTTCGTCGCCCGGCGTGACCTGCCGCTGTTCCTCGTGCAGGCCAGCGTCGCCGCCGGGCTCGGGGTGACGGCGCTGCTCGGCGTCCTGGTGCTGAAATGGACCCTGCCCGTCGCCGAGGTCGCGCTGCTCGTGCTGCTGCTGGGCGGCATCACCGCCCTGGTCCTGTCCGCCCAGCCGGCGCATTCGCGCCAGCTCGGCACGGCCGGGGTGGTGGGCCTGGCCGTGGCCTTGGCGGTCATCGCCGTGGTGGGCTTCTTCGCGGTGCGCCTGCACGGCGCGCTCGGCTCGGTCGCCCTCGGCTCCCTGGCCGGGATCGCTTTCTCGGCGGCGGCCATCGCGGCGCGTCCGCTTGCCGTCGAGCAGTCGTTCGCGGGTTACTGCAGCAATCCCCTGCTCTATCTGCTGGTCGCCCACTCGCTTGTCGGGCAGTTGCTGCTCGGCCTGGCCATGCAGCGCGGGTCGACCACGGCGGCGGTGGCCGCGATGGACGCCGCCGGCGCGGTGCCCGCGGCGATCGTGGGGCTGCTGTTGCTCGGCGACCGGATCCATCCGGGCCGGGAGTGGCTGGCCGCGGTGGGCTTCGTGGTCACCCTGGTCGCGGTGATCGCGATGACCCGCTACGCCGAGCCACAGCACCACCACGCGACGGCACGCTCCGCCGCAGGACGACGAGCGGACGGCGCGCGGCTACATCCCGCCGGCCGGTGAAGCCACCGGCCGACCCGACACCCCGGTCGACGAAACACCAGCTCGCAAGGCCGCCTGGCCGACAAAACACCGGGCGCGGAGCCACCCGGACGGCAAATCGACCCGGCCGGTAGAGCCGCCGACCGAGGAACGTGCTTGAGCCGGCGCTCACGGGGTACACAGGGGATATCCTTCTGCCCATATGGTACAGACAGCCCGAAAACGCGCACACGGGGACGATCGCCTGCCGGAATGCGAATCCCACACGCGTTAGGCACAATGGAGCGATCATGCCGAGCGAGGTCCGACACCAGGTGGACGGCGGACAGGCCTATCCGGTCTTCCAGCTGGCCGGGGTGCTCGACGCCGCCACCGCCCCGAGCGTCCGGATCGGCCTGCTGGAACTGCTCGCCGGGCAGCCCGAGGCCGTTGTCGTCGACGTACGGCAGCTCACCGTCGGCGATCCCGCCGCGGTCGGGGTGCTGCGAGAGGTCGCCCGCGACGCCGCCGACTGGCCAGACTGCCATCTCGTGCTGACTGCGGGCCCGGACACGGCGGCCTGGCACGACGCCGGACTGCCGGTCTGGCCGGTTCCCGAGGATGCCTTCGCCGCCCTCGGCACCCCCGAGCCCCGGCATTTCCTGCGGACCGCCCTGGAGCCGGTCGTCGGCGCGGCCCGGCGCTCGCGCGAGCTGGTCACCGAGGCGTGCGGCCGCTGGGAGCTGCCCGGGCTGGCGGGGCCGGCCTGCATCGTGGTCACCGAGATGGTCAACAACGTCGTCGCGCACGCGCGCACCCCGATGACGGTCCTGCTCGCCCTGCGCGGCGAGGGCGTGGCGGTGGCCGTCCGCGACCAGTCCACCTACGTGCCGCGCTTCGCCGGCAGTCCGGTGCCGGTCACCTCGTACGGCGGGCGTGGCCTGCTGCTGATCGATTCCGTGGCGCGGCGCTGGGGCAGCCTGGTGCTGGGCGACGGCAAGGTCGTCTGGGCCGTCCTGGACCTCCCCCCGTCCAACCACCCCGCCACCACCCTTGACCGGACTGAAGACCTCGAGCCGAACCACCCCGCCACCACCCGTGACCGGACTGAAGACCTCCAGCCGAACCACCCCGCCAGGCAAGTTTCCGGCACAGGTATGGCGGGCCAGGCCCGTGGGTAGGTTGCGGAACATGCGAGACAACGACTACCCGACCGAGGTGTCCGACCCCGAGGCCGCCGGGCTGCCCGAGACCGCGGACGACGACTCGAACGCGTACGACTCGGTGGAAAGCCCTCGGTGGGCCGACGGGGCCGATCCGGCCGCGCTCGCGGGTGTCGGCCCGGGCGGTTCCAACCGCTACGGCGACACCGCCGAGGAGGCCCGCCAGGGCGAACCGCTCGACTACCGGCTGCGTCAGGAGGAGCCCGACGTCGGCGCCGAGGACCCGCTGCCGGCCGGCCGGGACCCGATCGACGAGACCGTCGACTCCTCCGAGCAGCGCCGGTTCGACGCCGACGTGTGGGGCGCGAGCCCGACCTCGGATCCGGACTCCGCGGTGTCGCTCTACGACGACGGCCAGCTCGACGCCGACGACCCGCAGCCGGTGGGCCGGCTCGTGGATACCGACGAGGGCTCCGGCAACGACGACGAGGCGGACAGCATCGCCTACGACGCCGGCGCGGCCGGTGGTGGCGCCAGCGCCGAGGAACTGGCCATGCACGAGACAAACGCCCCGGACTACCGCTAGGCCGTGGTCAGAAGGGGGCCGGGCTGTGGCGGGCCCAGGCGCCGCCTCGCCGTCGACCTCCTTGAAACACGGCTTAGTCGAGGCCCTGCTCGATCGCATACCGGGTCAGCTCGACCCGGTTGTGCAGCTGGAGCTTGCCGAGCGTGTTCTGCACGTGGTTTTGCACGGTGCGGTGGCTGAGGACGAGCCGGTCGGCGATCTGCCGGTACGACAGGCCCTTGGCCACCAGCCGCAGCACCTCGGTTTCCCGCTCGGTCAGCTTCGGTGTCATCCCGTCCGCGGCCGGCGGCTCGACCGCCAGCCGGCGGAACTCGCCCAGCACCAGCCCCGCCAGGCCCGCCGTGAAGACGGTGTCGCCGGCGGCGGTGCGGCCGACCGCGTCCAGGAACTCCGCCTGGGCGGCCGACTTCAGCAGGTAGCCGCTCGCGCCCGCCTTCACCGCGTCGAGCACGCTCTGCTGCTCGCCGCTGGCCGAGAGCATCAGCACCCGTACGCCGGGCACCGCCTCCAGCAGTCCGTTGATGACCTCGACGCCGGACACGTCCGGGAGCTGCAGGTCGAGGATCACCACGTCGGGGCGCGCCGCCGCGGCGATCCGTACCGCCTGCCGGCCCTCGCCGGACGTGGCGACCACGTCGTAGCCGGCCGCGGTCAGGTCGCGGCTGACGCCCTCGCGCCACATCGGATGATCGTCGACGACCATGACCCGGGTCCTGGGTGGCTCTGTCACGGGGCTCAGCCTATCGAGGCGCGCGGCACGGTGAGTTCCACCTCGGTGCCCTGCCCCGGGGCGGAGGTGATCCGGACGGTGCCGCGCAGGTCGGTAATGCGGCCGCGGATGGACTGGGCGACGCCGAGCCGCCCCTGCTCCTCGGCCTGAGCGAACCGCTCGGGCGGGACACCGCAGCCCTCGTCGCGCACGCTCACGGTCACCTCGGCGGGTTCGTCCTCGACCAGCACCCAGGCCTTGGTGCCCGGCTCGCAGTGGCGCACCACGTTGTCCAGGGCGGCGCCGACAGCGGCCGCGAGCTCGGTGGCGACCCGCGAGGGCAGCCGGACCGCCCCGGCCGGGGAGGCGACCGACACCGTGGCCGACGCGTACGGGTCGAGCAACGCGATCAGGTCGACCTCGGCGTGCTCGTCGACCGGGTCCGCGGTGCGGCCGGTGACCAGCGTGCGCAGCGCCGCCTCCTGCTCGCCGGCCAGCCGGGCCAGCTCGCCCGCCTCCCCGTCCAGGCCGGCGCCGCGCCGCTTGACCAGGGCGAGCACCTGCAGCACCGAGTCGTGGATGTCGCGGGCCAGCCGTTCCCGCTCGCGGATGGTGGCCTCCATCTGGATGGCTCGTTCCAGGCGTCGCTGGGACACCTCGGCGACGCCGACGAGGTAGCCGACCGCCGTGGCCGCGAGCACCATCAGCACCGTCCCGGTGAAGGCCGCCTGGTCGTAGTGCGCCCGCACGATCAGGTCGGTGGCGCCCATGGCGAGCGCCGCGGCGATGCCCCAGCGCCGGCCGCCGGCCACCGCCCAGGCGATGACCGGGGCGACGTGCCAGGCCACGGCCAGGGTCGGTTTGCCCTGCTCTAGCGCGTACCGGCCGACCACCGGAAGGCTGGCGGCCAGCACGGCCATGGTGACCAGCAGGTCGGCCACCAGCAGCGGGGGCCGGCGCCGGGCCGGCACGGCATACGCGTACGTGGTGAAGACGGTCCACGCCGCCGTCGCTGCGAGCACCGGCCAGGCCAGCATCGGCCGCTCGTAGGCGCCGACGTTCCGGACCACCAGCACCGTCACGTAGACCAGCGCGGCGATCCGGTACACCGCGATCGCCCGCCACAACGGGTTCTGCAGTCCACTCGTTTGCGCCATGACCCCGACAATCGCACAGACCCGCTCATCCAGCGGAATGATCAGACGTCGCCTACCGTCGGAGGCATCGGTACGGAACCGTTGATCTCCGAGCAGTTCGACCGTAGCCGGGTCACCCCGCTGCGGCACACCGTCACGACCCGGGCCGCCGAGGCCGGGCTGGCCGGCGAGCGACTGGCGGATTTCGTGGTCGCCGTCAACGAATTGCTCACCAATGCCGTGCGGCACGGGGGCGGCACCGGTCAGCTCACCGTCTGGTCCGACAACGGCACGGTCGTCTGCGAGGTGAGCGACCGCGGCGCCGGCCTGGACCCGGTCAGCCCGCATCGCCCCGCGCCGGACGAACCGGGCGGCTGGGGTCTTTGGCTGGTCCGGGAACTGACCGACACCTGTGAGATCAAAACCGGACCCCGCGGTACGACGGTGCGTATTTCGAGTCGCACCGGCCCGGAATGATGAATCTTTCTTGTTTTCGCCCGCCACGACTTGACCTTTGGTCCCGGATCTTCTTAAGTCTCTGCTGACGCATAAGAATCATTGCCCCCCGGAGGTTTCTCGTGCCGCGACACAGCGCGCCGCAACGGCCCTCGTGGCTGCGCCCCCGATTCGTCGTCGCATTCGTGGTCGCGACCGCCGGCCTGGTGACCGCCGTCTGGCTGCCGACCCGCAACGACAGCGCGGACGCCGCGGAACGCAACCGCAGCACCGACAGCCGCCGGAGCCGGTCGCTGCCGGCCTTCGCCGACGACTTCACCGGCGCGCGGGGCAGCACGGTCGACCCGGTGAAGTGGGGCCTGCGCACCGATCGGGTCGGCTACGGCATGCAGTTCAGCCAGGACACCCGCAACGTCCGGCTGGACGGCGAGGGCAATCTCGAGATCGTCCTGCGCGAGGAGGAGCGGAACGCGTTCTCCACGGCGCGCCTGTTCAGCAGGGGGACGCTGCGCGGCACCTCCGGCCGCGTCGAGGCACGGGTCAAGGCGCCCGAGGGCGAGGGCCTGCAGCCCGCGGTGGAGCTCGTCGGCGTCACCCAGCCGAACGCCGGCTCGCTGAACCTGCTCGCCGAGCCGGTCACCGACGGTGAATTCCACACGTACGCGGTGGACTGGACGCCCAGCGAGGTCGTGCTGTCCGTCGACGGCCAGCAGGTCGACCGGCGGGCCGGGCAGCAGTCGGGCCAGACGGTCCGCCAGGCCGGCCAGTTCGGCCAGCAGGTGCCGGCGGGCTTCGATACCGGCCAGCCGTTCAAGCTGGCCGTGAGCCTGGCCGTGAAAAACGATCGCAACCGGGCCGACCTCCCGGGCCGGCTGACCGTCGACTCGATCAACTTCTCCGGGGCCGACGCCTCGGCGGAGCCCACCGAGCCGCCCGCCACCGAGCCGACCAGCCCGCCCGCGTCCGATCCCACCCCCGAGCCGAGCACCAGCGACTCGCCCAGCCCCGAGCCGTCGGCCACCGAGCCGCCAGCCAGCGAGCCGACCAGCCCGCCGGCCCCCACCACGCCGACGAGCCCGCCGACCTCGGCGCCGGCTGCCGAGAAGTGGGCGCCGTTCACCGACTACGTCGCCGGGCAACTGGTGACCTACAAGGGCGTCCGGTACCAGGTGCAGGAGACGCACACCTCACTGCCGGGCTGGGAGCCGACCGCGCTGCCGGCGCTGTTCAAGAAGATCTAAACCCAAAACGCGCCATCCGGGGTTCCGGAACCAGTCTTCCTTGACTGACACCGGTCAATCTGTAAACACTGCTAAGAGTGTTAACAACCTCTCCCCCGGAGGCACATCCCCATGCGCAAAACCCGCACACTGCTCGCGGCGGCGGTCGTCGCCGTGACGCTCGCGAGCAGTCTCGTGGCCACCTCCCGCAACGACACCGCCGATGCCGCCATCGGCGGCATCACCTGGCAGGACGAGTTCAACGGCGCCGCCAACAGCCCCATCGACGCCAGCAAATGGAAATTCGACATCGGCGGCAGCGGCTGGGGCAACAACGAGCAGCAGTACTACACCAACTCGACGAGCAACGTCCGGCAGGACGGGCAGGGTCACCTGGCGATCACCGCCCGCCGGGAGAACCCGGCCAACTACCAGTGCCACTACGGCACCTGCCAGTACACGTCCGGCCGGATCCTGACCGCCGACAAGTTCGCACAGACCTACGGGCGGTTCGAGGCCAGCATCAAGATCCCCAAGGGCCAGGGCATCTGGCCGGCGTTCTGGATGCTCGGCGGCAACAGCTGGCCGACCACCGGCGAGATCGACATCATGGAGAACGTCGGCAAGGAGCCGAACACGGTGCACGGCACGGTGCACGGCCCCGGTTACTCCGGCGCCGAGGGCATCGGCGGCGGCCGCACGATCGGGGCCGCGCTCGGTGACGCGTTCCATAACTACGCGGTGGAGTGGTCGCCCAACCTGATCGTCTGGTTCCTCGACGGCGCGGAATACTTCCGGATCACCCCGGCCGGCCTCGGCGGCGACCGGTGGGTCTTCGACCACTCGTTCTTCATGATCCTGAACGTGGCGGTCGGCGGCTACTGGCCCGGCTATCCGGACGCCAGCACCTCGTTCCCGCAGACGATGCTCGTCGACTACGTCCGCGTCTCGGCGTGGACCGACGGCGGCCCGCCGCCCGGCACCGGTGCCAGCGCGCTGAGGTCGAACTTCAGCGGCCGCTGCATCGACATCCCGTCCGGCAACCCGGCCGACGGCGCCCGGCTGCAGCTCTGGGACTGCAACGGCAGCGCCGCGCAGCAGTGGACGCCGAACGGCGACGGCACGCTGCGCGGTATGGGCAAGTGCATGGACCCGGCCGGTGGCGCGCTGGCCAACGGCACCCCCATCCAGCTCGTCACCTGCAACGGCAACCCGGTGCAGCGATTCACCCTGTCGGCCGCGGGTGACCTGGTGAACGTCTCGGCCAACAGGTGCGTCGACGTCAAGGAGTGGAACAGCGCCAACGGCGCCCAGTTGCAACTCTGGGACTGCGGCGGCACCATGAACCAGAAGTGGACCAAGGCCTGACACCCGTTGCGCGGAACCGCTACTCTGCCGCCCGGGCCGTTTCGGCGCCCCGGGCGGCATTGATTTTCATCTAATCTGCGAACGGATTTTCTTGATGCGTGGACGCGACCACCACTTTGTCACGAACGTGTCCTCGCTCCTGGTTTGCGGCCTGCTGGCCGGAGTCGCCGTGGCCGCTGCCGCCTTCCCCGCCGTGGCCATGTCGGGTCTCGCGGCCAAGGCCGGCGGCGAGGCCTTCGCGAGCCTGCCCAGCCAGCTCAAGCAGGCCACCGCCCCGCAGCTGACCCGGGTCTTCGCGGCCGACAACAAGACACCCATCGCGGTGTTCTACGACGAGTTCCGCAGCGACGTCCCGCTCAAGAACATCTCGATCAACATGCAGAACGCGATCGTCGCCGCCGAGGACCACCAGTTCTACAAGCACAACGGCGTCGACCTCAAGGGCTCCGTCCGCGCGCTGGTGAACAACAACCAGGGTGGCGCCAAGCAGGGCGCCTCGACCCTGACCATGCAGCTGGTGAAGATGTCCCTGGCCTACTCGGCGACCACCCCGCAGGAGGTCGTCGACGCCACCGAGGACACACCCACCCGCAAGGTCACCGAGATGAAGTACGCCATGCAGGTGGAGAAGGAGCTCACCAAGCAGCAGATCCTGGAGCGCTATCTCAACACGGCGCCCTTCGGCAACGGCTCGTACGGCATCTACGCGGCCAGCCAGGTCTACTTCTCCAAGCAGCCGAAGGACCTCACCGTCGCCGAGGCGGCCCTGCTCGCCAGCATGGTAAAGGCGCCGAGTGGCTTCGACCCGACGACGGCCGTCGGCTACCCCAAGGCGCTGGACCGGCGCAACTGGGTCATCGGCAACATGCGCGACCTCGGCTACATCACCCCCACGGCGGCGGCCGCCGCCGTCAAGGTCAAGCTGGCCAGGACCGCGCAGCGCACCGGCAACGGGTGCGCGGCCGTGCAGACCAACCACTGGGGCTTCTTCTGCGACTACTTCTACCGCTGGTGGCTGGACCGCCCGGAGTTCGGCAAGACCCCGTACGACCGGGAGCGGCGGCTCAAGAGCGGCGGCTACCGGATCGAGAGCTCGCTGGACGTCAAGGCGCAGGCGGCGGCCCGGGAGAACATCTCGGACAAGATCAACATCAACGACCGCGACGCGCTGCTGCTCGCCGCCGTCCAGCCGGGCACCGGCCGGGTCCGCGCGCTGGCCGCCAACCGCCGCTACAAGCTGGACGTCGCGAACAACAAGATGTCCTCGGACCCCAGGAAGGCCGCGAAGAACATCCGCGGCACCTATCCGAACACCACCAACCCGCTGCTCACCGGCGGCGGCGACATCACCGGCTACCAGGCCGGCTCGGTGTTCAAGATGTTCACCATGGTGGCGGCGCTGGAGAACGGCTACCCCCTGGCATACACGATCAACACCACCCCCATGTACAAGTCCGGCTACCGTGACGCGGGGGGACCGGCCGCGTGCGGCGGGTACTACTGCCCGACGAACTCGTCAAAGAACACGAAGGGCCCGTACAACATGTGGACCGGGTTCGGCTCCTCGGTCAACACATACTTCGTGCCCCTGCAGGAAAGCGTCGGCGCGGACAAGGTGGTCGACGTCGCCCAGCGCTTCGGCGTGCGGTTCCGCTCGGCGCAGGAGCTGAACATGGCCACCAAGCACGCCAAGGACTGGGGCTCCTTCACCCTCGGCGTGTCGGCCTCGACGCCGCTGGAGATGGCCAACGCGTACGCCACGCTCGCGGCCGACGGCAAATACTGCGCCCCGACGCCCGTCGAGCAGATCACCACGAGCAAGGGCGAGAAGCTCGATGTCGGCAAGCCGAGCTGCCGGCAGGCCACCAAGCCGGACGTGGCCCGGGCCGCGATCGACGCCGCCCGCTGCCCGGTCGGCGACTCGGCCCAGCTCGGTAACTGCGCCGGCCGGACCGCCGGCGCCGCCCGCGGCATCATCGGCCACCCGATCTTCGGCAAGACCGGCACTACCGACAGCGAGAAGACGGCTTCGCTGATCATCGGGACGACCTCGATCGTCGTCGCCGGATATCTGGTCAACCCGGACTACCAGGACCACCCGTACGCGATGAGCCACGACACCGTGAACCCGGCTGTCATCACCACGGTGCGCGACATCATGAAGGGCAAGGACAAGGACCAGTTCAAGAAGCCGTCCGGCGACAAGATCGCCCAGGGTGAGCAACGCTCGATCCCGGAGGTGACCTGCCTGAGCGTGGCCGACGCGACCAGAAAGCTCCGGGAGGCCGGCTTCATCGCGGGCCCGGGCAGCGAGATCGCGTCGAGTTGCCCGAAGGGTCAGGCCGCGGGCACCGCGCCGGCGGGCCGGACCATCAAGGGCGGCTACGTGAGCATCCAGATCAGCAAGGGCAAGGAGAAGGACCCGGCCGGGCCGGACACGGGCAGGCCGGGCACCGGGCAGCCGGGCGACACCGACTGAGCCCGCCCGCGGCGGAAACCCCTGCGAGTTCGCTGTTGAGCCGGCCCTCCGTCAACGCGTCGTGTAGCTGTCGCCGTAGACGCGCCAGCTCAGCGGCCCGTTCAGGTCCAGGTTGCTGGCCCGCAGGAACAGCCGTTGCGCGGTCTCGACCCGGGTCACGTCGCTGTGCGCCGCCTCGGTGCGCATCTCCTTGACCCGGGCGTTCAGGAAGGCGTTGAGCCACACCGTCTCGTCGCCGCCCTGCTTCGGCGTCTTGGCGTTCCGCATGGCGTCGGCGCGGATGGCGCGCAGCCCGGACTGGCCGTGCATCACGGCGGCGTCGTAGTAGGCGAACTGGCCGAGCGCGCGTACCCGGTCCGCCGAGGCCAGGGCGACCGCGGGAGCGAAGTACATCCGGTCCCGCTCGTCCTCCTGCGCCTTCTGGAAGACCGGGTCGGCGGCGGCCGCCTTCCAGGCGGCCGGGAAGCCGGGGTCGAGCCCGGCGTGCGAGTCCGACCCGTCGACGGTACGCAGGGCCGGCAGGTACCGGGCCAGTTTGTTGCCGGGCGCGCGCCGGGTGTATTCGCTCACCAGCGCCAGCATGTCCGAGGTGCCGGAGCAGAAGCCGACGATGCCGCCGGTGTATCCGCGCCCATCGCCGATGTCCTCGAGGTAGCCGAACTCGCCGCGCCAGTTCAGCGTCGAGTTCTCCGCGCTGGAGATCAGTTGCAGCGCGAAGGTCTTCTTCTTCGGGTCGGCGAGCCCGGCGGCGAGTGCGGACGACGTCATCACCGCGCTGCTCTCCACCGTCGGCCCGGCCGGCCCGGGCCCGTAGGCCTGCACCTCGTACAGCGAGTAGGCGCTCGCCGAGCCCTGCTGGGTGGCGAGGACCCGCAGGTATCGGCCGCTGCCGCTGAGCTTCTTGAGATCGTCGATGCCACCGTCGCCGCCGGTCGTGCGGTAGAGATCCCGCCAGACGGCGCCGTCGCCGGAGACCTGGACGCGGTACGACTTCGCGTACCCGCCCTCCCAGCGCAGCCGGACCCGGCTGACCGCCTGCGCCTTGCCCAGGTCGATCCACAGCCACTGGGTGCCGGTCGCGCCGGCCGCCCAGCGGCTGCTCGCATAGCCGTCCACCGCCTTGGCGGCGTCATATCCGGCGCCGGCCACCGTCGACGCGACGATCGGACGGCCCTTGGAGAGCAGCACGTCCGGGGCCGCGTCGGCGGTGACGGTGATCACCAGCGGCACGGTGCAGACCGCGGCGATCCCCGTGCCCAGCGCGATCGCTTTCGCCCGGATGCCCACCCCTCAAAGCTAGGTGGACGGGCTCAGCGACGTTTGCGGTTCCGGGAAATCAGGACGATCGCCAGCACGATGCCGCCGACCACCACCAGGCAGCACAGGCCGCCGAGAATGCCGAAGAAGCCGATGCCGCCGCGGCTGCGACGCGAACGTGCCGCCTCGACCGCCACATCAGCCACACCGGTGCTCGCCGCCCAGGCGTGCACCGGCACCACCAGCGTCAGGACGGCGCCCGTCACGGCGGCGCTGAGCCGTGACCACCATTTCACTGCAGATGACATGCGATCCATCTTGGCGGACACCCGCAAGACCCGCGTGGCCGGACTACCCCGCGACAGGGCAGGGTAGTGAGCGAGCTTGCGAGTGAATCATCAACTCCGCGCCGGACGAATGTCATCGCCGGAGCGCCAGCGGAGGCGGATGGCATGAGCCATCGGAGTCGAGTGAGGGGACGGGATGGACGCGGATCTGACTGCTCTGGCCGAGGCGCACGGGGTGGCCACCTGGTACGAGGACTGGCATCGCGAGCGCCGGGACGTGTCGGCGGAGTCGGTGATCGGCGTGCTGGGTCTGCTCGGCGTCGATGCCACAGCTCCGGCCTCGGTCGCCGCCGCGCTCACCGAGATCCGTTCCGCCCGGGAGCGGCACCGGCTGCCCGGGACCGTGGTCGTGCGGCACGGCAGCACCGAGCCGCTCACCGGCACGATCCACCTGGAGGACGGCTCGCGGGTGGAGGCCGCCGGGCAGCTCCCGCGTGACCTGCCGCTGGGCTGGCACCGGCTGGTCACCGCCGACCAGGAGGTGACGCTGGTCGTGGTGCCCACCGAGTTGCCCGAGCCGCCGGAGACCTGGGGCTGGATGCTGCAGCTCTACGCGCTGCACTCGGCCGCATCCTGGGGCATGGGCGATCTCGGGGACCTGCGGAGCTTCGTCGAGGGCAGCCGGGGCGCCGGGCTGGTCCTGCTCAACCCGCTGCACGCGATCACCCCGACGCTGCCGGTGCCGGCGTCGCCGTACTCGCCGTCGAGCCGCCGGTTCGCCAACCCGCTGTATCTGCGGGTGGCCGACACCGCCGCGTACCGCCGGGCGGATCCGCCCCTGCGCGAGCAGGTCGACGCCCTGCGCCCGGCGCCGGCCGCCGACGGCCTGATCGACTACACCGCGGTCTGGCAGGCCAAGCGCGCCGCCCTGGAACTGCTCTGGCCGCTGGCCGGCGAGGTGGACCTGACCTCCGACCCCGGGCTGACGGACTTCGCCACGTTCTGCGCGCTCGCCGAGTCGCACGGGGCCAACTGGCAGACCTGGCCGGCCGAGCTGCGGCGCCCGGACTCCCCCGCGGTGCTCGCGGCCCGCACCGGCGACCGCGTCGCGTTCCACGTCTGGCTGCAGCAACTGCTGGAAGACCAGCTCGGTGCCGCCAACCAGGCGGCCCGGGACGCCGGGATGCCGGTCGGGATCGTGCACGACCTCGCCGTCGGCATCGATCCCAGCGGGGCGGACGGCTGGCTGCTGCAGGACGTGCTCGCCGCCGGGGTGCACACCGGGGCCCCGCCGGACGCCTTCAACCAGCTCGGGCAGGACTGGGGGCTCGCCGCGTGGCGCCCCGACCAGCTCATCGAGACCGGCTACGCCGCGTACCGGGACATGCTGCAGCGGATCTTCCGGCGCGCCGGCGGGCTGCGCGTCGACCACGTCGCCGGGCTGTGGCGGCTCTGGTGGGTGCCGCCGGGCATGGGCGCGGCCGAGGGCACGTACGTGCACTACGACCCGGTGGCGATGCTCGGCATCCTGGCGCTCGAGGCGCACCGGGCCGGCGCGGTGGTGATCGGCGAGGACCTCGGCACGGTGTTGCCCGTGGTCACCGAGACCCTCGAGCGCATGAACATGCTCGGCTCGGCGGTGCTGTGGTTCACCCGGGACTATGACGACCCGGCGGAGGGCTACCTGCCCGCGGCGGACTATCCGCGCAACGCGCTCGCCACGATCTCCACCCATGACCTGCCGACGGCGGCCGGCTTCCTGATCGGCGAGCAGGTCCGGGTCCGCGCCGAGCTGGGCCAGCTGGCCGGGACGATCGAGGCCGAGCAGGAGTTCGCCGACCAGGACCGGGCGAAGCTGCTCTTCCAGCTCACCGAGGAAGGCCTGATCACCCCGGACACGCCGGCCGAGGAGATCATCGTGGCGATGCACGAGTTCCTCGCCCGGACGCCGTGCCGGTTCATCACGGCGTCGCTCTACGACGTGCTGGGCGAGCTGCGCCAGCCCAACCTGCCGGGCACCACGGACCAGTATCCGAACTGGCGGATCCCGCTGACGGCCACCCTGGAGCAGGTCCTCGCCGACCCGCGGGTCGCCCGGATCGCCGAGGTGCTGAGCGCGAAGAAGGGCGAGACCCGCGGCTGAGGTTTGCTGCCCGACGGCCCGGGCACCCCGTCCGTACCGACGGAAGGGAACTGACATGGGCTTCATGGACAAGGCCAAGGACTTCGCCGACAAGCACGACGAGCAGGTCGACAAGGGCCTCGACAAGGCCGGTGACCAGATCGACGACCGCACCGGCAACAAGCACACGAGCCAGATCGACAAGGGTGTGGACCAGGCTCAGGCCCGTACCGGTGAGGGCGACACCCACCAGCGGTGACCTTCGCTTCCCGGGGCTGCTCGCGCTCAGCTCGCGAGTGGCTCCGGCGGCGGGTCGTCGTCGAGCGCGAAGAGCATCGGATGCACGGCCAGCCGGTGATCCCGCTCGCGGCAGCGCGACGGCGGCAGCAGGGACGAGCGGTGCTCCGGGTGCTCACCGCAGTGCCGCATGGCGCGGGTGATCGCGTCGCTGTGGTGCCGACCGCCGCCGTACTCGCCGCAGCTGTCGCAGTCCCAGCGCCAGTAGGCGGGGCCGTCCTCGGCCTCGTGCCGCCGGATCTTGAGCGGTGGCCCGGCCCGGTGCTGGACGGCGGCCAGGATGGCCGCCATGTCGTTCGCCGGTGGCAGCCCGGCGGCCCGCATCGGCCCACCGCCGATGATCTCGGCCAGCGCGCTGGTCCCCATACCCGACACCACTCACCTCCACGTTGGTTGATCGGGCCCAGTGTGGACCGCACCCGGCCACCCGCATGACGGGTTTCACATATAACGCCGCCGCCGTTCACTCGCAGTGGTGCACCGGTAACGCTGGCTTCTTCCGGCCCGTAGCGCCGGTGTTACCGTGGTCGATCAGCGGGCGCTCGGAGGTGGCCAGGTGCAGGTAAGCGGCGCAGCCGCCGACGCGCGACCCCGGTTCACCCACTCGGCCTTCCGCTACGACAGTGACACCGCCTACGGCACCACCCTCGCCGCGTTCGTCAGGGACGGGCTGGCCCGGGACGAGGCGGTCGCGGTCGTGGCGAACCCCCGGCACACCGGCCTGCTGCGGGACGCCCTCGCCGGCGACGCCGCCGAGGTTCGGTTCCTGCCGGCCGAGGAGTGGTATGTCCGCCCGGTGCGGACCATCGCCGGCTGGTCCCAGCTGCTGCGGGCCGCGGCGGCGAGCGGACGCCCCGGCATGCGGTTGATCGGGCACACCCCGCTGGCGTACGGCGCGCAGACCTGGGTCCGCTTCGAGTCCGCTTTGAACAGCTCGCTGGCCGGGCTGGCCGGGCACCTGCTCTGCCCGTACGACCGCGCCACGCTGCCGGCGGAGGCGATGCTGACGGCGGCCCGCACCCATCCGCGGCTCCACGACGGCGGCTGGCGGGACAGCGCGGCATACGAGGCGCCGGAGCGGCTGCTGGCGGAGTTACCCGAGCCGCCGTACCCGGTCAGCGGGGAGCCGGTCATCGCCGTGCCCGTCCGCGACACCGTGGCGGACCTGCGGACGCAGGTCCGGGCGCGGGCCGCCGCGGAGGGCTGGCTGCCGCCGGACCGGGTCGAGAATCTGCTGCTGGCGCTGAGCGAGGTCGCCACCAACGGCATCCGGCACGGCGGCGAGCAACGGGAGCTGCGCGTCTGGCTGACCGACGAGGCGGTGGTCTGCGAGGTCACCGACGACGGTACGGTGCCGCCCGGCCCGCTGGCCGGATATCTGCCGCCGCGCCCCGGCGTGATCGGCGGCATGGGCCTCTGGCTGGTCCAGCAGCTCTGCGACGCGATGGCGATCCGAACCGTGAACGGGCTCACCCACGCCCGCTTCGCGCTGCGCCGCAGCCCCGCCTGACCGAGGTAACCCGCACCGTTTTGCCGGCGAGACGCCCGGCCGTGTGTCCGAATAGTACGGATAAAGCCGTACTATTCGAGGAGACTTTCCGTGCCCCCTACCCCGCACGTCCCCCTGTCCGCCCCACCCGGGCCGGCGGTGCCGGCCCAGCCCGCCGAAGCTCCCGGCTGGGAGACGCTGGAACTGGCGCGGCACAGCGCGGAAGCGCACGCGACCTTCCAGCGGCTGATGACCGAGGCGCACCTGGAGTACCTGCGGGTCATCGAGGCCCTCACCGGCCGCCCCGCCGATCCGGCCCGCCCCACCAATCCGGCCCGCCCGAGCGATCCAGCCCGACCGAGCGATCCGGCCCGACCGGCTGAAGCGGCCCGACCGGGCGAAGCGGCCCGACCGGCGCAGCGCTCGCCCGCCCCGCCGGTCACCGCGCCGGGCCCGTCCGGCACCGCGCCGGCCCAGTCAGGCACTGTGCCCGGTCCGGCCGGCACCGTGCCGGCACCGTCCAATGCGGCAGCCGGGCGGTGGGCGGGCTCGAGCACCAATCGCCGGTTCTGGCCGGCGACCGGAACGGACCGCCGGGCCGAGCCACTGCAGCTCGCCACCGAAACAGACAGCCCTGCCAAGCCGGTACCGCCCGCCACCGAAACAGACCACCCGGCAAGGCCGCTCCCTTCGAATGCCGCAACGGACCGCTTGCTCCCCTCGACCACCGCGACGGACCGCCTGGCCGAGGCGTTCGCTGCGGCCACCGGAGCGGCTCGGCCGGCCGAGCTGGTTCCCGCCGGTGCCGAGGCGCTCAATCCGGCCACCGGAACAGACCGGCCGGCCGAGCCACTTCCTGCCGACAACGAGACTGAACGCCGGGCCGGGTCGCCGGTCGAGCCGCAGGAACCCGCGACACTGCCCACTGCCGTCCCGGCGCAGCCGGACCGGCAGGGAACAACCATCGAGCACACCGAGCCCGCGGAGTTGCCAGGGATGGCGGCGCCGGCCACACCGACCCGTCCGGCCGTCACGGAGCCGCCCAGTGCGGATCCGGCCGCGGGGCTAGCGGAAGTCGACGTAGCCCGGCTGACCATGTCCTGGGCGCAGACCCCGCTCGGCGGCCTCGCCCCGCCCGGGCTGCACGCCGGCCCCGTCCACGTCGTCGACGGCGGCAGCGGTCTCGGCGCCGCCGTGGCCGCCGAGCTCACCGCGCGGGGCCTGGCCGCCGGGGTAGCCAGCCACCCGGGCCACGGCGGCGTCATCATCCTCGGCGGCATGGCCCGGCCGGCCTCCACCGACGAGGCGATGGAAGCCCAGCTCAACGCGCTGTGGCTGGCCCGCAACGGCAAGGACCGCGGCATCTTCGTGGCCGTCGCCGACACCGCCGGCGGCCGGGCCGGTGCCTGGCTCGGCGGCCTCGTCGGGCTGGTCGGCGCGGTGGGCCGGGAGCGGCCGTCGGCGTCCGCCATCGCCATCGAGTGCGAGCGCGGCGACCGCGATCCCGCCGCCGTGGCGATGCTGATCGCCGACGAGCTCACCCGGGGCGCGGGCGCGCAGCGGGTCCGGATCGCCGCGGACGGCACCCGGTCGGTGGGGCGGCTGGTGTCCGCCGGCTCCGGAGCGCCGCGCGAGCGGGTCATCGGCCCGGATTCGGTGGTCGTGGCCTCCGGCGAGGCGCGGGGCTTCTGCGGCGCGGCGCTGGTGGAGCTGGCCCGGTCGACCCGGTGCCGGCTGGTGCTGCTCGGCCGTACCCCATTGGGCGCCGAACCGGAGCACCTGGCCGGCGCCGACGACGAGGTGTCGCTGATGCGCAAGTTCGCCGCCGGCACCGGCGGGCCCGACGGGCTGGCCGGGATGCGGACCCGGGCCCGCGCGGTGCTGGCCGCCCGCGAGATCCGGCAGACCATCGACGCCTGCGTCGCCGCCGGGGCCGAGACCCGGTACGTCCACGCCGACCACCGCGACGCCGACCGCCTGACCGCCGAGCTCGACCAGGTCCGCTCGGAGTGGGGACCGATCACGGGTGTGCTGCACTGCGCCGAGGTGAGCGGCGACCGGCACCCGGGTGAGAAGTCGGCCACCGACGCGGACCGGACGCTGAGTACTCACCTCGCCGGCCTGCCCGCGCTGCTCGCGGCGACCGCGCAGGATCCGCTCGACACCCTGGTGCTCTTCTCGTCGATGGCCGGCCGGTGCGGCGACCTCGGGCAGGGCACCCAGGCCCTGGTCGGCGCCACCCTGGACCGGGTCGCCGAGGCCGAGCAGCGCCGCCGGCCGGGCTGCCTGGTCCGGTCGCTGGCCTGGGATCCGGCAGACGGCGAGGCCGGCCGGCCGGAGACCGAGGTCGTGCCGGTCCACGCCCGCGCCGCCGCGTTCGTCGCCGAGCTGGCGGTCGACGGGCCCGCCAACGTCGTGTTGGCCCCGAGGTCCGCCGTGCCCGACCGGGCCCAGCCGGCCAGCGTCGCCGTCGACGCGGGCACGCATCCGTGGCTCGCCGATCACCGGCCGCAGGACGTGGCGATCCTGCCGCTGGCGGCCGGGCTCGGCTGGATGGCCGCCGCCGCACGGGTTCGCGAGCAGGACGCCGTGCTGACCGGCGTCCGGGTAGTGCGCTCGGTGACGACGGAACACCCGCAGACCCTCGGGGTCACGGTCTTCGGGCGGGAGGTCTGGCTGAGCGACGACGCGGGCGAGCCGTGCTTCCGGGCCGGGTTCGGCGCGCCCGGACCGGACCGGGATTGGCGGCCGGCCGGCGACCCGGCCCGCTACCCGGGAAGCTCGGTCTACGCGGGCCGTCCGCTGTTCCACGGGCCGCGGCTGCATGTGGTCCGCTCGCTCGGTGAGATCGGCCCGGACGGCGTGGTCGGCACCGTGCTCGGCGCCCGGGCGATGGGCTGGCCGGACGACAACCTGCCGGTGGACCTCGCCGCCCTGGACGGCGCGCTGCAGCTCAGCGGCGTCTGGGCGATGGACGAGCACCGCACGGTGCTGCCCATGGGGGTGGCCGAGTGCCGGATCCACCGCTGGGGCAGGCTGCCGGGCCCGGCGCTGTGCATCGTGGCCGACGGCCACCGCGACGACCGCGGGGCCCGCTGCGACGCGGCCCTGGTCGGCCCGGACGGCGAGCTCTGGGCCGAGTTGCTCGGCATCGAGTTCGTCGCCCCGCTCAGCGCGCGCTGACCCCGCGCCGAGCTCCCGCCGGATCGCAACCGACATACTGCTGCGATGGCGCAGCGCAGGCGGGGTGAGCGGCGGGTCGAGACCGTCGGCTCGGGCGTCGCCGAGCTGGTCGGGGACCCGGACCGGACGTCGGGCTGGACCCTGCTGCTGGACGGCGCCCCGCAGTCGCACGTCGACCTGGCCGACCCGACGTACCTGGAGTTCGAGTACATCCGGCGGATGGCCGCCGCCCTCGACCTGATCGCACCGGCCGGCGCGCCGCTGCGGGTCCTGCACCTGGGCGGCGGCGCGCTGACGCTGCCGCGCTATGTGGCGGCGACCCGGCCCGGGTCGCCCCAGCGGGTGGTGGAGATCGACGGGCCGCTGATCGAGCTGGTGCGCCGGGCGCTGCCCTGGGACCCCAAAGCCAAGCTCCGGGTACGGGTCGGCGACGCGCGCGAGGCCGTCACGGGCATGCGCGACGACGGGTACGACGTGGTCATCGTCGACGTGTTCGCGGGCTCCCGCACCCCGGCACACCTGGCCTCGGTGGAGTTCATGCACGAGGTGGCCCGGGTGCTGGCGCCCACCGGGTGGCTGATCGCGAACGTGGCCGACGGGCCGCCGCTGCGCTACGCCCGTACCCAGGTCGCCACCATCCGGGCGGCGCTGCCGCAAGCGTGCCTGGTCGCGGACGCGGCGGTGCTGCGCGGCCGGCGCTTCGGCAACCTCGTCGTGCTGGCCGGGCGAACCCCGCCACCGGTCGCCGAGCTCAGCCGGCGCGCGGCCGGGGACTGGTTCCCGGGCCGGGTCGAGACTGACCTCGATCGATTCACATCCGGCCGGCCACCGGCGACGGACATCGACGCGCTTCCCTCTCCGGCCCCGCCGGAGGGTCTGTTCAGCGCGCGGCCCTAGATAGCAGTACGGACGGCATCGGCCAAAGGTTCACACCCTCCCGGCCACGGGTGCCGTCGTGCCACGATGAGCCAAATTCATGTCCGCCTGACTTGTAAGGCCCCCCACGATATCGATCTAATCGAGGGATGCTGGACCCGCACTTCCTCCCGGCCACGGCGCTGCCCGCCACCGGCTCCGACGTTTTCGGCCCGTTGCAGGGCGGAGAACGGGGCCTGTGGCAGGGCCGCTGCGCCGTCGCCGAGTACGCCTTCGACGAAACCGCGTCGCTGCCGCGCTGGGTGCTGCCCGAGACCACCGAGGTCCTGGTCACCGACCACCGGATCGTCTATGCGTACACCCGCTCGGACTCTCCCGACGGGCGTGAGGTCACCTCGGGCGAGCTGCGCTGGCTCTGGCCGCAGCACCTGCGGGTGCAGCCGGGCGCCCGGACGGAGGGCCGCTCGGCCGCCGCGGCGCAGATCCAGCTCGTGTGCGCCGCCTCCGACGGGTCCTTCCCCGCGCTGGTCTTCGCCGGTGGCGAGCTGGGCACGGTCGGGGACGCCGACAGGCTGGCCAATCTGATCCGGCACGCGATCGCCCGGTTCCGGGTCGACAACGCGGCGCATCTGGGCCTGTCGACGCCGCAGACCCGGATGCTGTCGCGGCTGCTGATCGGCCCGGAGTTCAGCAACTTCCAGGGCGGCGAGGGTCAGACGGTGACCCTGCTGGGCGCGCTGGCGGTGCACCGCCCGGCTGGCGCCGAGCCGCCGGCCGATCCCCCGCACGCCGGCTACGCGCAGTCCGCCGAGCCGCAGCCGACCGACCCGGAGTTCGGCGGCCGGGCTGTTGACGAGCCTGGGCCGGCGCCGCACATCTCTCCGCTAGGCGATCCGGGGCACGACAGCCTGCTGCTCGCCAGCCTGCACGGAGACCTGCCGCGGCCGCATGATCTCGCCCACGCGGCGGAAGTGCCCCAGCCCTACGCCTGGGACCGCCCGGTGGCGGCCGAGGAGCCGTATCCGGCTGCGGCCGGCGGCACGACCAGGCGCCTGTCCGGCTACCGCCCGGGTCTCGCCGCCGACGAGGCGCGGGCGCTGCAGGCGGTCGCGGCCGAGCAGGACACCCACCTCACCCAGCCGGATCTCGCATCCCGCGCGGCCAGTCTCGCCGCACGGGTGGCCGAGCTGGTCTCCGCCGCGGAAGAAGCCACGGAAGCAGCCGCACAAGTGCACGCGGCGGAGGCACAGGCCGCGGCCGAATGGGCCGCGGTGGAAATCCGAGCCGCGCAAGCCCGGGCCGTGGCGGAAGAAGCCGCGGCGGAGCGGGCATTCGCGGCGCAGGCGGCGGCAGAGCAGGCGGCCGACTCCTCCGAGATCCCGACCACCGACCTCACCGCCCGGGCCGAACGGGTCCGCCGCGCCGCCGCGCGCTTCGCCGCCAATTCGGCACGGGGCAAGGCGGGCGCGCTCCGGCCGGAGCAGGACCTCGGCTCGACCAGCCGGGGCAACCGCACTTACTGAGCCGACCGCACTTACCGAGCCGACCGAGCCCGCGAGGGCTCGGTCAGACGCTGACGGTGACGGTGAAGCACTTTCCGGCGGTGACCCGCTCGTCGTGCACCTGGTGGGCGCGGCGCAGCAGCTTCATCAGCTCGTCCTGCTGGCGGATCCGGGCCCGATACTTCTCCGGCAGGCTCTTGAGATGCGCTTCCTCGTCGAGGAGCTTGTGGTAGATCTCGTCGCAATACCGCGGGTCGGTCTCGATGTCGAGGAACTCGGTCGCGTGCCGGCGCGCCGCGGCGACGTAGGTCTGCGCCCGGCCCTTCGGGCTGAGCAGCGACGCGACCACGGTGACGAACAGCACACCGAGGATGAAGCCCAGCGAGGCGCCGGTGCTGATCTCGACCACGTCGATGTGCTCGCCGCCGTTGATGAACGGCATGTTGTTCTCGTGCAGCGCGTGCAGGATCAGCTTCACCCCGATGAAGGCGAGGATCGCGGCCAGGCCGTACGAGAGGAAGATGAGCCGGTCCAGCAGCCCGTCCAGCAGGAAGTAGAGCTGGCGCAGGCCCAGCAGCGAGAACGCGGTGGCCGTGAAGACCAGGTAGACGCTCTGGGTGAGGCCGAAGATGGCCGGGATCGAGTCCAGCGCGAACAGGATGTCGGTGCCGCCGATCGCGACCATGACCAGCAGCATCGGGGTCAGCACCCGCTTGCCGTCCTGGATGGTGAACAGCTTGTCGCCGTCGTAGTCGTCCGAGGTGCGCAGGAAGCGCCGGGCGATCCGGATGATGATGTTGTCCGGGGACCGGCCCTCGCTGTCGTCGCCCTTGAGCAGGTTGCCGGCGGTGATCAGCAGGATCAGGCCGAACACGTAGAAGATCCAGGCGAACGAGTTGATCAGCGCCGCGCCCAGGAAGATGAAGCCGGTCCGGGCGATCAACGAGAACACGATGCCGAAGAGCAGCACCTTCTGCTGGTCGGCGCGCGGCACCTTGAAGCTGTTGAGCAGCACCAGGAAGACGAAGAGGTTGTCGACCGACAGCGCCTTCTCGGTCACCCAGCCGGCGAAGTATTCGGCGCCCATGTCGGTGCCACCGAAGATCAGCACCCCGAAGCCGAACACGATCGCCAGGCCGACGTAGACGGCCGACCAGGCCGCCGCCTCCTTGAGCGTCGGAACGTGCGCGCGCCGGACATGGAAATAGAAGTCGAAGATGACGAGTCCGACGATCCCCACCACGGTCAAGACCCAGACCAGACCGGACACCTGCATGACAACACACTCCACGGAGTCTCGGTCGATCGGCGAGATCCATCATGCTAGGAGCCGGGTGGCGTCGCTAGGCCCTTCGTCGAGGCGTCGGTCACGGCGGCCTTCAGTTGCGCGGCGGTCAGAAACAACGTGCCGGTCAGGTCGGCACCCCGGAGATCCGCGCCGCGCAGGTCGGCGCCGGTGACGTCGGCCGACCGCAGGTCGGCGCCGCGGAGATCCGCGCCGATCAGCAGGGCGCCGCGCAGGCTCGCGCCGCGCAGGTCGGCGCCCTTGAGCCGGCGGCCGATGAGATTCGCGCCACGGTGGTCGGGCCGGCGGCCGCCGGACCCGGCCCGGGCCAGCTCGCTCGCCTCTTGCAGCAGCGGATTGACCCGCCGCCGGTGCGCATCGACGTCCAGCGCGAGCAACTCCTCGGGGGTGCCCGCGGCGAGCGCGGCGGTCTCGTCGAGGGCGGCGCGCAGCCCCGGGTGCAGCCGGCGCGCTGCCGGCAGTTCGAGCGCCTTGGTGACGTACCAGAGCAGCTCGTGGAGCTGGCGCATGACCGGCAGCACCGCGAACATCTGCCCGGCGATGCCGGGCGTCTCCCGCCATTGGCGCCCACCGAAGGTCACCTGGGTGACCTGCTGACCGGCCCCGAAGCAGTCGAACACGACGCAGCCGGGGAAGCCCCGCTCGGGGAGCATGTCGTGGATGTCACAACGGAAGTCCTCGGCCAGATTGGGGCAGGGCTTGCCCGCGGGCTTGTTGATGGCGAAGTCGGACGACTTGGCGAAGGCCGGGGCGACGCAGCAGAGCGCGGCGCACTGGCCGCAGTCCGCCCGCAACTGATCGAGGGTCAACACGCGTTGACCGTATACCGAGCCGCGTTTCACGCGCTGTGACCGACATGTTCGTTACCTGCCGTCACCATGGCATCTGACCGAAGGTAACTCATAGTCGCCAATTCGGTCATCCGACCAGGTGAGATCCGCATCCGTCCGTACGGGTGACTACGCTCGGTCATCCTCACTACGCTGCGTTGATCCCCCACAGCTACGAGGAGAACTGCTGATGCGTGCACGGAAGACGGCGGCCATCGCCACGATCGGCTGCGCCGCCGCACTCGGCCTGGCCGCACCCGCGGCAGCCGCCGACGCGGCGCCGACCATCTCGGCGCCGGCCAGCCGCAACGGCTTCGGCCCCATCACCATCGCCGGTACGGCCCCCGCGGGCAAGACGGTCGAGCTCTACGAATCGGCGTACAAGTTCAACGACTTCTACCGGTCGCCGAACTACACGGGCGGCGGCTACGTGACGACCACCGCCTCCGCCTCGGGCCGCTACGAGCTGAGTCGCGACCTGGACTCCGGCTTCCGCTTCTACGTCGTGGTGGACGGTGTCGCGTCCAACCGCATCTCGGTGGCGATGGGCATCGTGCCGACCATGACGATGAGCGCCTCGAACGGCACCGTCGACGTCTCGGTGACGGCCGACCCGAGCCAGCCGGGTCTGCCGGTGCACATCCAGCAGAGCACGGGCAGCGGCTGGACGAACGTCGCGGGCGGCGTAACCGTCGGCGACGCGGCGATCTTCTCGACAACCCTGAGCGGGCAGGGCACCGGGACGAAGTCGTACCGCGCCGTGATCGACGCCGACAGCATCAACAACCTGCTCGCGGGCCACACCGAGACGGTGTCGATCAACGTCGGCAGCGGCAGTGGCAGCGGCGGCGGCTCCACCCCGACAACGCCGACCACCCCCACGACACCCACGACGCCGACCAAGCCCAGCACGCCGGCGGCGGCCGCACCGAAGGCCGGCGACGTGCAGTTCACGAAGATCGTCTACAACTCGCCGGGCGCCGACAACGGCAGCAACACCAGCCTCAACGCCGAGTACGTCCGGATGACCAACCGGACCAACAAGACGATCAACCTCAAGGGCTGGACGATCCGCGACGCCGCCGGGCACGTCTACACCATCGCGACCGACCAGAAGATCAGTGCCGGGCGGACCGCCTACGTGCACACCGGCAAGGGCACCAACGGCAGGCCCGACAGCGGCCACCGGTACTGGAACCGGACCGGCTACATCTGGAACAACTCCGGCGACACGGCGTACCTGCGCAGCCCGGCCGGCAAGTCGATCGACTCCTGCAAGTGGACCAGCAACAAGAACCAGACCTACTGCTGACCACCGCCGCGCTGACGGCCCTCCGGCTCCCCGCCGGAGGGCCGTCGTGCTGGGTAGGGTGCCCGGGTGCCTGATCATCTGCCTGACTGCCCGTGCTGCGGCGGCACCCTGTCCCCGGTCGACTTCGCGGTCCGCTCGACCTGGCCGGACCCGATGCTCGCCCTCTCCCCGGAGGACCGCGACGCCACGTGGGGCAACGAGCACCTGCGGGCCGCCGCTGACCTCGGCGCGTTCGTCCGCTGCCTGATGCCGGTGCGCCTGACCGGCGGCGGCACCCTCGAATACTCCGTCTGGCTGCGGGTGCCCGCGGCCATGGTGCGGCACGCGAGCGAGATCTGGGAAACCCCCGAGTACGCGGACCTGCGCCTCGAAGGCACCGTGGCGAACGCGATACAGCCGTGGACGGACATGCTCGGCGCGCCGGCCCGGGCCGAGGTCCGCGACCCCGAGTCGATCCCGTACCTGGTGGCCGACGAGGGCACCCTGATGCACCGGGTGCTGCACGACGAGTGGGACCGCGACGACGTGCTCAGCCGGCTCACGTACGCGCTGCCGACCCCGGTCCGGCAGCGCATCACCACGCGCTGGTCGCTGGACCGCTCCGCGGGCCTTGAGCTGCGCAGGCACCAGGACCGGATCTTCTTCGGCGGCCCCGGCCGCACGGTGCACCTGGACCCGCTGGGCACGCCCGCGGACGCGGCGCCGGCCGACATGATCCGCGACCTGACCGCGGACTCACCCCCCGACCGCGACGGCGAGCTCACCGAGACCGACGAACAAGTGCACCGGTACGCCTTCTGGCGCCCGGCTCTGGGCGACGGCCGGATCGTGCACAACCTGCACGGATACGTCGCGGTGCCGGGCGACCTCCTGCACCTGGTCTGCGTCTACGACGACCCGGCGGACCTGGCGTGGGCGCAGCGGACCTGGCGCTCGGTGCGGCCCGAAGCAGGGATCCAGCCACCCCCGTGCTAGCGTTGCACAAGCGACGCGGGGTGGAGCAGCTCGGTAGCTCGCTGGGCTCATAACCCAGAGGTCGCAGGTTCAAATCCTGTCCCCGCTACGAGTCGAAGGGTCCCTTGTCCGCGGAAAGCGCGGACCGGGGACTCTTCGCATTTCTACCTGGGGGCCGAGCCCCCAGACCCCCACGGTGCGGTGGTTGCTCTGGGAGCGGCTGTCGCTCTGCGGACGCTGTTGCTCTCGCTCTGAAGACGCTGTCGCTCTGAAGACGCTGTCGCTCTGAAGACGCTGTCGCTGTTGCTGTTGCTCTGAGGGCGCTGTTGCTGTTGCTCTTTAGGCGTTGCCAGCGTTGCTGTTGCTCTGAGGGCGCTGTCGATGTTGCTCTTGAGGCGCTGGGAGTGTTGCTGGTGCTGGTGCTCTGGGGCGCTGTTGCTGGTGCTTTGGGGGGTGGTTGCTGTTTGTTTGGGCCGTTTTTTTATGTTTTGCCTCCGGGGGTCGGCGTGTCCAGTTGGCAGATGACAGGTGTGGCGGCTTTTGTTCGTCTTGCCTACAAGCGGCGGTTCGCTACCGAGGCGGCTGGGCGGGCGGTGCTGGCTAAGGCCAAGGGTCGGTCGTCGCCGCCGCCGGGGATTCGCAAGCGCTGTGTCGTGGCGCATCGGCAGGTGCATGGCCAGGACGTGTATGTCCTGCGCTCACGGCGGGCCGCGGGTCCGTCCGAGCAGTCGGTGATCTATCTGCACGGTGGGGCGTACACCAGTGAGATCGTCAAGGAACATTGGGCGTTGGTCGCATACCTGGCCGAGCGGACCGGCTTCGACGTGCACGTGCCCATCTATGGGCTGGCGCCGCGGCATCACGCGCTCGAGGCCCTTGCCCTCGTCACCGAGGTGATCTCCGATCTGACTGCGGGAGGTCGCCGCTGCTACCTCGCCGGCGACTCGGCCGGTGGCGGTCTGGCCCTGCTGGCCGCGCAGGCTTACGCGGGAGATCCGGGACGGCCGGTGGCGGGGCTGACGACCATCGCGCCGTGGCTGGACCTGACCATGTCCAACCCGGGCATCCCGGCCGTCGAACGCGTCGACCCTTGGCTGACCAGGGCAGGCCTGCATCCCATCGCCGCTTCCTGGGCCGGCGGCGTGCCGCTCACCGACCCCCGCCTCAGCCCGCTGTACGGCCGCCTGGACGACCTGCCGCCACTGCAGGTGCTGGTCGGTACCCGAGACATCACTTTGCCCGACTGCCGGGCTCTGCGGGACCGCGTGGCCCCGGGCACACCGGTCACGTATCACGAGGAACCGGGCGCGATCCATGTCTATCCGCTGCTGCCCGTACCGGAGGCAAGGCCCGGCCGCGAAGCGATCGTCGAGCACATCCGCAAGAGCCTCGCCTGACCCGGTCCTTCCGCCGGTCGACCCGGCGCAGCGCCACCCGATCCCTTGGCCGGCGATCCGCGGGCCGCTGCGGCATCGCGGAGGAGCCCGGACCGAGCCAGACCAGACGCCCGTCCCCGGCCGCCCGGTAAAACTGCAGCGAGATCGGCGTCCGCGTCCGAAGGACCGCGGGCGCAGTGAGCCGACGACGTCCCGCGCGCACTCGACGGCGCGCACGGACCGCGCCCCGTCCCGGCAATCTCGGGCCGGCATGGCCGACCCGGCAAGCGCTCACCACCCGCGCATCGAGGAGGATCAGGGTAGGGCGATGAGCTTGAAGCGGTCCTGCAACCAGGGGATCAGCTGCTCGTAGGCGGTGATCGTGTCGGGCTGCCGATAGTCGTGGGACAGCACGATCGCGCCCTTTCGCACGCGCTGCTGCACCGCATCGACGACCTTCGCGACGTGCGCCGCATCGGTTTCGCCGTCCGGGTGGTCCCAGTCGCGCGGGTCGACCTGCCAGTAGATCGACGTCATGCCGAGGCCGGCCGCCACCGCCACGAAGCGCTTGGTGAAGTTGCCACCCGGCGCCCGCATGTACTTGATCTGCGCACCCGGCACGGCCTGGCGGATCGCGTTGTTGGTGCGCTGCAGGTCGGACAGGATCGCCGCGGGCTTCTGCCGGCCGAGCGTCAGGCTGTGCTGCCAGGTGTGGTTGCACAAGGTGTGCCCCTCGGCGGCGATCCGCCGCACCAGTTCCGGGTGCGCCACCACGTTCCGACCGACCAGGCAGAACGTGGCCTTGACGCCGTGCTCGGCGAGCAGGTCGAGCAGCTTGGGCGTCTGCACGGGGTCAGGCCCGTCGTCGAAGGTCAGCGCGACCCCGGCTTTGCCGGTCTTCACCAGGCTGTTGGCGGGACCGCCGAAACGCGGTCTGCCTTGCTTCGGCGGCTTGGCCTCACCGCCCGAGGCGTCCTTGTCAGGCTGCGCGGGACCAGACGCCGAACCGCTGGACGGGTCGGATGTCGAGTCACTGGGCGCCTCGTCCTGCGGGTCTTCGGACGGGTCGGGTGCGGGACCTTCGGGCGCCTCGTCCTGCGGGTCGCTGGACGGCTCGGATGCCGAGGCCTCGTCCTGCGGTTCGGATGGCGAAACCGACGGTGACGCGCCGGCCGTGGCCGCGACCCAGGCCGGGGTGCTCCCGGCGGCGGCGGTCGTGCCGCAGCCGGCCAGCCCGGCCAGCGCCAGACCGAGCAGAAACACCTTGGGGGTACGCATCGAGTGAGCTCCATCCGAGGGGCGCAAGCGGGAACGGGAGAAATATCGCGGAGTTCCCGGGCACGAAGATCGCTCGCGGGCGAGGCTGGCACTGATCGGGGAGGAGCCCCGCCCCGAATCGCGGTCACCGGGGGCGGCGCCGCTACATAGGCAGGCTCGCGGGTCGACCGGTGACCACTGTCGCCGCGGCGACCAGGGTCAGGGCACGAAGGCGCGTTCTGATGGCACAGCGCTACTCCCTCGATCAGTCCGTACCACTAGATACGAGGGTTCGGCCCACCGAGATCACCGAATG
>NZ_QHHV01000148.1:0-13110 GCF_003947245.1 Actinoplanes sp. ATCC 53533
CAACCTCGGACGGGCGGCGCGGGCGGGAAGTCCGCCGAGCCCGCTCTCGCTACGTTGGCGAGTATGGACCGCATGACGCACGCGTGGCGTATCGAGGACCGGGAGTATCAGCGGCACGAGTCTCGGCGTGGCCGACGGCATGCCTTCACCACCGTAGCGCCGCATCGTACAGCACTGGTAGTGATCGACATGGTGCCCTTCTTCGCCGAGGAGAACCCCTACACCCGCGGGATCGTCCCCAACATTGCCCGCCTCGCCGATGCCCTGCGCCAGGCGGGCGGCCTCGTGGCATGGGTATTGCCCGGAGCAGGTGAACGCTCCGCGGTCAAGGACGAGTTCCTCGGGCCGAAGGTCGCCGAGATGTTCCGGCGAAGCGGAGGCGAAGGACCACTTCGATCACGGCTATGGCATGAGTTCGAGGTTGACGACAGCGACGTGCTGGTGGAGAAAACCGCCGCCAGCGCTTTCTTTCCGGGACGCTCGCCGCTGCCTGACCTGCTGCAGGCCCGCGGCGTCGATACCGTGCTGATCACCGGGACGGTTACCAACGTCTGCTGCGAGTCCTCGGCAAGGGACGCAAGCACGCTCGGCTACAGGGTCATCATGGTTGCCGACGCGAATGCGGCCCGCCGGGACGAGGACCACAACGCGACGCTCTACACGATCTACCGGACCTTCGGCGACGTGCGGACCACCAGTGAAATTGTGGAGCTGCTCGCGGCTTAGCCGTGAAGGGCTGGGCCCCGGGAGAAACCGCCGATGAAGTGAAGGCCGAGAGTCTGGCGGTGGCGTATCTGCTGGTGGGATTGACCGGCGCAGGAAAGACCACGTACGCCCGTCGCGTGCTGGAACCAGCCGGCGTGGTGCGGCTGTCGGTGGATGAGCGCGTATTCGCCCGACACGGCCGCTACGGCATCGACTACCCGCACCCGCGTACTTCGAGAGGGAAGGGCCGATCCTCGCCGAGGTGCGAGCGGAGTTGGTCTGGCTGCTGCAAGCCGGCAGGGACGTGGTGGTGGACCACGGACTGTGGCGGCGCAGCGGCCCGCCGACTTCGACAGTGCCGACTCGGCGAGGGCGGCGAAGGCGACGGCACGGTCGGCGGCCCGTCTGCTGGCCTCGTGTGCGCCGGTCTTGTTGAGGGTCTCGCTGGCGAGGGTGTAACAGGCGGTGAGTTGGGCGTATCCCGCCGGGTGGTGAGACGCGGTGTCGGCATGGGCAGCGCCGAGCAGGTCCGGCATCGTGTCGACGAGCTGCGCCAGTTGCCCGGCGTCAAACAGCTTGCGGGCACGCCGGTACTGCACTGCGACACCGAGTTGCCGGGCCTCAAAGGAAGGTGTGACCGGCGCGGCGAGAGCGTCGTCGAGCCGGACGAGCATGCCCGCCGGCACAGCGGCCAGCACGGTGCGTCGGCGCATCGGATCGTCCCCCTGGTCGCCGGTGACTCCGGCCACCTTAACCGGGTCGACCGGGGCCATGTCCAGTAGCGCGCCTAGCACGTACGAGGGAACCCGCGGGCCGACGGTGGTGCCGGGCAACAGACCTACACCCTCGGCACTCGGCGGGCCGGGTTCCAGGCGGAAGATCGTGGCCGGCCCTGTGCCAAGGTCGACTTGCCTGAGGTGCGGACGCGGCGGGCGAAGCGGACTACGCAGTCGATGCGGCCTACAGCCGCGATGGTGCACCCGCCGCCAGGCCGCCAGCAGCGCTGCGGTGCCGGCCGGGCTCGCCGTGCCAGCAAGCGCCGGGAGGTGAGTCGCTGGCGCCTCGGCCAGGAGACGGCGAAAATCCTGAACCATGCGCTCGGATGACTGGCACCTCACCGAAGACGTCAACGACTTCCTCACCCGAGCCGGAGCCTTCCTGCGTTCGCAGCCCACGCAACACACGATGGCGCTGACGGCGACCGAGAAGCTGCGAACACGCCAGGCGGACACGGACGGCGTCGTGTTCGGTCGGCTGGAGGCCGGCGGCGAGATCCGCGCCATCTTCTATGGATCCCCATCCCGCGCCCTGAACGTCACCTCCCTCACTCCTGAGCAAGCCGATGCTCTCGCCGCCCAACTCGTCGCCCTCGGGCACTCCCATTCCTCCGTCACCGCGGACCACAGCACCGCTACCGCTTTCGCCGAGGTGTGGCGCCGGCACACCGGCGCCACACCGACGCTTCGTACTCGGCTCCACCTGTACCGCCTCGGCACCCTCACACCGCCAGCGAGAGCCCCGGTGGGCCGGGGCCGGCTCGCGGGCAGACAGGACCATGAACTCCTCATGCGCTGGTGCCAGGAGTTCGCTGAGGACGTCGGGCAGACCGTCTCCATTGACGCTGCATCCTGGGCCGGCACCCGCTTCGCCGACAAGAGCTATACCTTTTGGGAAACCCCGGACGGCACACCCGTCTCCATGGCCGGCCTGAACCCGATGGTCGCCGGCCAGGTCCGGGTCGACCCGGTCTACACCCCGCCCCATCTTCGCGGCTGCGGCTACGCGGGCGCCGTGACCGTTGAGGTGAGCAGAGCCGCATTGGCCGCTGGCTCGACGGACGTCGTGCTCTTCACGGATGCCGCCAACCCCACCAGCAACGCCCTCTACCAGGGCATCGGCTACCTTCCGATTACCGACTGGGCCGTGTACGGCTTCGCGTATGCCCGAACCTAAGTCGTGCCGGGCCCCGACACGACGCCACCTGGGGCCGCATTTGCGTTGATCGGCTCACTGATGGTGAACGACGTGCTCTCGTCGTCGCGGTGTGTCCGCGGGACCAGCGAACGTTTGTATCGGTGAGGGTGGTGAGTATCGGCGACGCCACCAACCGCTCGTCGACAGCCGATGCGGACGGGCGGTAGAGGTGCATCCTCGCGGCCACCGTCCGGGAGAGGCGCCGCACCACAGATTCCTAGCCTCGCCACCGACATTTGGCCGGGCCTTTACGACTTGTTGTATGACCGGCCCACCGGAGACTCCGAGGCGGGGCCAGCTGGGTTATCTTTCGAGAGGTTCCAGGGCCTGCTGTACTGCATCGGCGGCGCTGGTGGTGTGGATGAGGCCGGATATGTCGGCGCCGTCGGCTCCGATGATCCGCCAGCCGTTGAGGGATACCACCGGGATTCCGCCGCGGCGCATGGCCAGGGCCACTTCGCTGAGGGTTCCCCAGGATCCGCCGACGCTGATGACCGCGTCTGCTGACCAGACGATCACCGCGTTGCGGGCTTCCCCCAGATTGGTGACCACCGTGGCGGTGAGGTGCTCGTTCGCACCTTCACTGCTGTCGTTCGGGCGGATCCCGATGACCATCCCGTCGCGGGAGCGGACGCCGGCGGATACGGCTTCCATGACGCCGATCCCGCCGCCACAGATCACGGTCACACCACGTTCGGCGAGCAGTTGCCCGATCCGGTGGGCGTCGGCGCGGTCCTGGTCGGTGCAGTGCCGGGGGCCGCACACAGCAACCTGGATGGCCATGCTCTGCTCCTTCGATGTGCAGCGGGCGTCATGCCGGGTCAGGCGGCCGGGAGTTCCCGGGCGGCCGAGTATGCCACGAACATACGCAGCTGATCACGAAGCAGGGCGGCTTGCGGCACTGCGTCGAAGCGGGCTTTGGCGATTGTGGTGGCGATCGAAGCGGCGCGGCCGGCGACCGGGGCGGTTCTCAACTCGACCGGCAGGTTCAGCACGGGTGCCAGGGCCTCCGCGGCGCCTTCGAGGTGGTCGCCGGCAAGCCGGGCCGCAGCGAGGTCAATGTGGGCAGCGGCTCGGAACTCGCTGCAGGCGGCGGGATCTGCGGTGAGCAGGGTGATGGCAGTCTGTGCGTCGTCGGCTGCCCTGGCCCAGTTCTCTTCGCCGCCGAGGGTCACACCGATCTCGCTGAAGTAGTAGTTCCCCTTGCCGGCGCTGAAGTCGAACACGCCGTCTCGGCCCGCCGGCCCCTCGGCGACGGCTGCGCAGGCGTCGCGTGCGGCGGCGAGGGCGTCCGCAGCGGTTCGGCGGTCGGCTGCTGCGGCGGCGGCGCGGGCCTGCTGGCTGGCTAGGCGTAGGACGTCGGCGGGTGTGTGTGCGTGCTGGCGTCCGACGGCGGCGGCTTCGGCGGCGGTGGCGTAGTCACCTGTCCAGTAGGAGGTGTTGGACTGGACCCATTTGGTGTAGACCCGTAGAGCGTCGTCGTCGGCCATTTCGGCGCACACCCAGGCGGTTCGGGCGTGGGAGTCCGCGGCATAGGGGTGACCGAGATCGGCGCAGGCGTGAGCGAGCAGGGCTGACAGCCTGCCTGCACCGGCGTACAGGCCGGGGAGTAGACGCGGTAGCTGGCGCTCGTCAATCAGCCGGAACACCCTGTCGCGTGCATGGTTCAAAGGTCGGATGAGGGTGTACGGGGCGTCGGTCAGGTAGTCCTTGGCTAGTTTGCGGACGTCGGCGGCCAACTGGGCGACGGTCTCGTCGTCGGCGGTTGCCCGAGGCCCGGTGACGAACCGGGAAGACTCTTCGGCGGACATGGCTATCTCCTCGGCAAGGGTCGGCAGGGTGGAGCCGACATCGCCGGTTCCAGTCGTGGGCGGGTCGATGACGATCACGGTGGCAGACGATGTGCGGGCCGGGGCCTTGGTTCCGACGGGACCGGGAGCTGCGGATGGCGGACCAAGCAGGGCCGCTGTAGCGATCCCGTCGAACATCTCCTCCAGGACCAGGCACGACTCCGGCCGGGGCAGGGTCTGCACGTCACCGGCCAGCCAGCGGGCGTGCTGGGACCGGCTGGGCCATCTGCCAACGAGGTCCGGGTCGACGGTCTCGGCGGCGAGATCCCACCCACGGCAGAAGATCGAGTATTTCTGACAGTGCCGCTCGGCTGACAGCTGCTTCAGCAGCGTCGGGTGTTCTGCCATGGTCGAGGTCCGTTCGGCTTCGTCGCACGTCCGTTCACGCCATCGTAGAGACGCCGCGAGTCCAGTTTGGGTTGTCTTCTGGGGCCTGGGGTGAGGCGCGATAAAGATGCGACACGGATGCGACAACGGCGCGCCGGATGACACACCAGCGGGCATAGATGTGCGTCATCGCGCCAGGCATGATGTGGTGCAGAGCACAGCCTGGTTTGACTTCGGCGATTCCTCTGGCGAGACGGTTCCGGCTGTAGGACCACCACACCGGGTGACAACGTGCCGCGCCGGACCGCGCGGCGGCTCCCACGACGCCGGTTGGTGGACTATCCGTTCCTGGATCCCGTCTGACTGTCCTTGGCCGTCCCGGGACGTCCGCTCCCCGGGACGGTGCCAACCATCGAGAAAGCGAGTGCACGTGACCACGACAGATCTGCCAGCCGCGTCCGAGGAACATCGGGCCGCGCTCGTCGCCAAACTGCGCGAGCGCGGCTGGATTCGTACCGAACCGGTGGCCCAGGCCGTGCTGGCAGTACCGCGGGAGGATTTTCTACCCGACGGGGTGTCGCTGGAAGACGCCTACCACGTCGACCGGTCCGTGATTACTGTCCGCGACGAGCACGGAGTGGCGCTGTCGTCGGTGTCCGCTGCCTACATCATGGCCGCGATGCTGGAGCAGGCGAACCTCGAGCCCGGACACCGGGTCCTGGAGATCGGCTCCGGTGGCCTCAACGCCGCGCTCATCGCCCAGGTAGTAGGCCCGGATGGCAGCGTGGTCAGCGTCGACATCGACCCCGACGTGACCAGCCGTGCGCAGGAACTGCTGGACAAGACCGGGTACAGCGATCGGGTCCGGGTGCTCACCGCCGACGCCGGGCAGGGACTGGACGGTGAGGACCCGTTCGACGCGGTCATCGTGACCGTCGGTATGTGGGACCTCGCACCCGGGCTGCTCAGGATGCTGAAACCGGCCGCGACGATCGTCGTCCCTCTGGTCACGAACGGTGTCACCCGCACCATCGCGTTCCGCCGCAACGATAACGACGAAGTCCTGGTGAGCACCTCGGTCGAGGTCGCCGGGTTCGTCGGCCTTCAAGGCGCCGAGGCCCACGCCGACCGGGTGTTCACCCTCCCGTCCCCGGGCGGGCACAAGATGCGGGTCCGGTTCGACTCGGGTGCCCCCGCCGACATGAGCGTCCTCGACGGTGCACTGGCCGGCGAACCGGTCACCGCACGATCGGGGGTCACCGTCGGCGACGGTGAGTCGTTCTCCGGACTCGACCTGTGGCTCGCCTGGTTCATGCCGGGCTTCTGCCGGATCGAGGGCGACAAGGAGTTCATGACCGCCGGCGGTGGTCACTGGTTCCCGTACGGGGTGGTCCGCGACGCCGGCGTGGCCTTCCTCGTCCTGCAGCCGGTCGACGGACGGATGGAATTCACCGCCCGCGGTTACGGCCGGGACGCCGACGTCGCCGACGTCGCCGCCGACACCCTGGCCGAGCAGGTTCGCGCGTGGGACCGCGACGGGCGCGGCAGCGCCGACGTCACGTTCGGCTACTGGCCTGACGGAGCTGACCGTAACAACCTTCCCTCCGAGGCCGCCGTGCTCGTCAAGACCCACGGCGTCGTCACGATCTCCTGGCCCGGCCGTCGCGCCGCGACCGCCGACCAGGTGGCATAACACCCCTTCACGATGGGAGATCGCCATGGTTCCTCCGACCGCACTGCTCGAAGCCCCCGTCACCGGCCCCGACGACCTGACCGACCTGTTCCGGCTCGACCTGGAGGTGGTCGAGGAAACCGTCCCCGTCGCGCAGTTGCGCTGCACCACCGGTGACGGCTGCGGCGAGACCTGCTCCGGCAGCGCCTGCACCACCTCCGCGTACGACCCGCGCGACTGACCCTCGTCGGCACTGAGGCGGGATCTGCCCGGCACGAGATTGCCGATTCGTACCCGGCAGGTCCCGCCACCCGGATCCGACCAGACCTACGGAGGTGCAACCATGCCCAGCCAGCACCGGCGGTATGAGCCGGTCGGTCCCGTCATCAGCCGGGTGAGCACCTGCCCGCCAGACCTTCCGGGCCCGGCACCCGACGACCAGGCCGAGGCCCGGCGCTGGCTGGCCGGGGCCTGGGCCGATCCGGTCGTGGCCGAAGCGGTCACGCTGGCCAGCCCAGCGCTCGCTGCCCGGATCGGTCAAATACTCGCCCTACCGGGAGCCGACGGTGACGTCCGGCGGTGTAGCCGGGCGCTGTCGGGCTACCTGACGCGGTGGCAGACCAGGGCGACCCCATTCGGGTTGTTCGCCGCGGTCGGTGTCACCGTCACCGGTGTCCCGGCTCGGCTGCCCTCCGCGTCGGCACGGCCGGTGGTCCGTACCGACGCGGACTGGCTGGCCGCGGTGGTCGCTCCGCTCGCCGCAGACCGGGTTCTGCGGGAGAAGCTGACCCTGACCGTGGACAGCAGTGCCACCATCCGCGACGGCAGGTTGTACGTCCAGGCCCGGCCCGGCGCCGCGGCGAAAACCGGCCGGGAGATGTCCGTGCGCTGCACCCCGGCCGTGCACGCGGCGGTCCTCGCTGCAACGAGGCCCATACCGTTCGCCCAGCTGGCCGGTGAGCTCGCCAGCCGGTTCGGCGCCAGCCTGCAACAGGTCACCGGCCTGGTGCACTCCCTGACTGACAGCGGTGTCCTGATCAGTTCCCTGTTCGCGCCAGCCGCCGCCGCCGATCCGCTCGGCCGGCTCCTGCGTCTCCTGACCGGCGCCGAACTCCCCCACCTGCACGAGGTGACCGGCCGGCTCGCCCGGGTGCACGAACTCGTGGACCGGCACAACCGGAGCACCGACCCGGACGACGCCCGGCGGATACGCGCCGACCTGGACCAGATGATGCGAACGGTCGCCTCATCGGCCAGCGTCCTGGCCGTCGACATGCAGCACACCAGCGCGGCGCAACTGCCGGACCGGGTTGTCGACGAGGCCCGCCGTGCCGCGAACCTGCTCATTCAGGTGTCCACCGAACCGTTCGGGACCTCAGCGTGGATGGACTACCACGCGCGGTTCCGCAAACGGTACGGCGTCGGCGCGGTCGTCGCGATCAACGACTTGCTGGCCGATTCCGGCCTCGGCTACCCCGCCGGATTCCTCGACGGGCCAACCGCACGCCGGACCTGGCGTGACGTCACCGCACGCGACGCGCACCTGCTTGCCCTGATCCAGCAGGCCCTGATCGGCCGGCATGACGAGATCCGGCTGACCGACGCAGACGTCAGCGCCCTGACCGTCGGTGACCACGCCACGGCGACGTTCCCCGACCGGATCGAGCTGGGCTTCACCGTTCACGCCGACGACCCGCAGGCGCTGGCCTCCGGCAATTTCGACCTGCACATCACCGGGGCGCCACGATCCTGCACCAGCATGACCGGCCGGTTCGCGTACCTGCTTCCCGACCGGGAACGCGACGACCTCGCAGCGACATATCGCACTGACAGCGAGACGACCGCCGCCGTGGTGTCGTTCCCGCCCCGGTGGGACCACGACTACAACATCGTACGGACCGGCCCGCTGCTGACCGACACGATCGCGGTCGCCGAGACCGGTGAGGACGCCACGATCAGTGTCGACGACCTCGCCGTCACCGCCGACCAGGAACGGTTCCACCTGCTGCGGATCTCGACCGGACGACGGGTTGTCGCCCGGATACCGCACGCTCTCGACATCATCACCCAGACCCCGGCCCTGGCCCGGTTCCTCGCCGAGATCACCGAGTCCCGCAGCATTCAGTACGGGCCGTTCAGCCTCGGCGCGACCGGCAGAGTCCTGCCGTACACGCCCCGGATCCGGTACGGGCCGGTGATCCTGTCCCCACGACGGTGGCGCTTGACCGCCACCGAACTTCCGGCCGCGGACCCGGCCGCCCGGTGGGAGCAGGAGTTCGCCCGGTGGCGGCAACGGTGGAACGTACCGGCCCAGGTCGTCCTCCTCCTGGGCAACCTGCACCAGACCGCCGATCTCGACCGCGCCGCGGACCGGGCGGTGATACGCCGTCACCTCCGCGAGTCCGACCTAATGGAGATCCGCGAGGACCCGGCCGCCGGCCGGGCCTGGCCGCCCCAACCCATCGAGTTCCTCACCGTCCTGCGTCCCGATCTTGCGCAACGCCGGCCGCTTCCCCCGACCGGACCGGCAGGCGAGCCAACCCATCCCGGTGAAGGAACGGTCATCCATGCCCGGCTGACCGGCAACCCGGCCCGGTTCGACGTCTTGCTGTCGCGGCACCTGCCGGACCTGCTCGACTCCCTGGCCGGAGTCGGTGTGCTGCGCTGGTGGACCAGTCGGTTCCGGGACCTGATCGACGAACACGCCGACCAGCACCTGACCGTCACGATCAGGCTGTCCGGACCGGATGATCACGCCAAGGTGACCGGTGAGCTCGCCGGATTCTGCGCGGCTCTGCGCACCCGGCGCCTGCCGTGGCAGATGACGTTCATCCCGTACCAGCCGCACACCGCCCGGTACGGAGCCGGCCCGGCCGAAGAAGCCGCCGAAGCGGTGTTCGCCAGCGACTCCCGCGCCGCCGCCGCCCAAATCCGAGCGAGCAGCGCGGCGGGGATCCCGCCCGCGGTGCTGTGTGCCCTGTCGATGACCCGGATCGCCGCCGCATTCGGTGGAACCACCGGCGACGAAGGGCTTCGGATACTGCTCAACGTGCTGAGCACCCGGACCCAGCCGGCGGCACGGGCCCTCACCGACCGGGTCCGGGCCCTCGCCGGTGACGCCGGCCAGCTCGCTGATCTGCCGGAAGGCGCCGCGCTCGTCACGGCCTGGCACGACCGGGACATCGCGCTGCGCCGCTACCGGACCCTGCTGCCCGCCGCAATCGACTCGGCCCAGATGCTGACGACACTGGTGCACGACCATCACATCAGGGCCGTCGGCGTCGACCCGAAAACCGAACAGGCGACCAACCGCCTCGCCCGGGCCGCCGGCCTGCGCCTGCTCGCCCCGGCCGATCTTTCATGACGGCCACCCCACGCGCCCTCACCGCCGGCCACGCCGACGCCCAGTCCCTCAGCCAGGGGCCGGCCGCAGCGGCACTACGGGCTGTCGAACAGGCCCGGTCCGGCACCGCAACGATCCTGGAAGCGGCTCGCCTGCTCGGGCTGGTGACCGGAGTTCCGGTCGACGGCGGCACACACACCAGCCTCTACTACGGCGCCCCGACCGTCGGAGTCCTGCTCCACGCCGCGGCACCGCTGCACCCCGCGTTCGGTGCAGCCGCCAGCGAGATCGACAAGCATGTGCAGGCGATCGTGAGGCGGCGGCTGACCGCCTCAGTCGGCCACGCACCGGAGTCGTTCACCGACTTCGACCTGCTGTACGGCCTGACCGGGCTCGGCTCGTACCTACTGCATCATCTACCCGCCAGCGACGAACTCGGCGCCGTCCTCGACTACGTCGTGGCCCTGACCCATGATCGGAGCGACGGCCCGAGAACCGTTCCGGGCTGGTGGGCGCTCTGCGACCCGGACACGTCCGTGCCCGCACCGGGCGGACACGCCAACAATGGCATGGCGCACGGCGCAGCCGGGATGCTCGCCCTGCTGGCCCGAGCCAGCATGCGCGGGCACCAGGTCGGGGGGCACCACGACGCCATCCGGCGGCTGCTCGCCTGGTTCGACCGGTGGCAGTACGACACCGGGTCCGGGCCGGCATGGCCGCCGTGGATCACCCTGCCCGACCTGGACTCCGGCACCACCGGGCGGCAGCACCGTCATCGGCCGCGCCCGTCGTGGTGTTACGGCACTCCTGGAATCGGCCGGGCCCAGCAGCTCGCCGCCGCCGCCATCGGCGACTGCGCCCGCCGGGAGTTCGCCGAACACGCTCTGACCTCCTGCACCGAGGCAGCCAACCTGGCACTGCTCACCGAACCCGGGATCTGCCACGGCACCGCAGGCCTCGACCAGACCCTGTTCCGAGCCGGCGCCGACATGACGAACCAGGCCAGCAAAGCCTTGCTGACCACCTACCTGCATCGCCGGACCACCACCCAAGCCGGTCCCACCAGCGACGACGGGTTCATCACCGGTGGCGCAGGAGCCGCCCTCGTTCACGACACCCTCACCGCCGCAACGGCACCGGCCACCGGATGGGACACATGCCTGCTCCTGATCTGATCATCCCCGCGCCGCTCAGCACCGCCACCGAAGCCATCCTCGCCGGCGCGGACCTGCACACCACCGCCGCCGGGGCGGGAGTTGACCCGGAGCGGCTGGCCGAGGCCGTCGACGTGTACCGGGCCGCAGGCGTCGCCGCGCTCTGTCGCCGCAGCGAAGACGCCTGGGTGCAGGTGTACGTGACCCCGGCCGACTTCCACACCGTCGAACAGACAGTCGCGACCCAACTCGGACCGCTGCTGGACCAGACCGGGGCTGGCTGGTGGTTCCTACGTAAATATCCTGACTGGCGAATCCGGACCCGGGCCCGCGCCGGCGTCGTGATCCCCATCCTGGACCGGCTCACCGAAACCGGAACGATCACCGGATGGCGGCGCTCGGTCTACGAACCGGAAGAGGCCGCGTTCGGCGGCCCCGCCGCGATGGCCGCCGTCCACGATCTCTTCTGCGCCGACACCGCCGGCCTCCTCGGTCATCTACGGCAATCCCCGGGCGGGCCGTTACGACGTGAGGTGTCCCTGGTCCTGCTGCGAGCGTTGCAGCACGCCGCCGGACTGGATGCGTTCGAGTCCGGCGCGGTCTACGACGCCGTCGCCCAGCTCCGGCCCGAACCCGCCGATCAAGCGAAGGTCACCGCGCTGGCCGCCGGTCTCGCGCCGATGCTGCATGCCCCCGTCGGCACGTTCCCCGACGGCCACGCCCTCGCCCACACGCGGCTGTGGGTGCAAGCGTTCGGACTGGCCGGATCGGCGCTGCGGGCTCTGGCCGACACCGGACAGCTCGGCCGGGGCCTGCGCAACATCATCGCGCACATCGTCATCTTCCACTGGAACCGGATCGGGCTACCGGCTGATGTCCAGGGTGTGCTGGCACACGCGGCCCGCGCCGCGACCCTCCCGAAGGACTGACCATGCATCCTCACCTGCCCGATATCGTCCGCCGGTTCCCGCTGATCGGCCGGCCCCGGCCGAGCTGCCCACCGATCCACGAACGGGTCCAGGAAGTCGCCGCCCGGCTCACCATCTGCGCGAACGGCGCCGGGCCCGGGCCAGCGCGGGGAGCATCCAACACGCTCAACGAACTCGCCCTCTTCGCCAGCGACTGGCGCCTAAAGTCACTGGCCACAGGCTTGTGCTGGGACCAGATCAACGCGTACCGCAACACCGGCCGGCCGCTCACCTGCCAGGAGACCCGCTGGCTACTCGAACCGGTCGTCAACCTGGCCCGTCTAGCAATCCGGGACCGCGACGGCGACAAAGCCGTCACCCTGCTCGAAGACGTTCACACAGCCGTCGCCCACCGAGAGGACCTGGCCGTCGACGGCCAGGTCCTCGCCGTCTCGGCCACCACCGGCAGCCCGCGCGATCACGGCGACCTGCTCACATTCGTCCGGACCCTCCTGCTCACCGAAGGAATCCGAGCCTTCGCCCTAGCCGGACGGTGGGACGACGCTCGCCGGTTCGCGGTCCATCACCACGGCATCGACGACCGCCTGACCGAAGGCCGTCAGATCGCCGCCATCGCCGCAGCTCTGTCCGGAAACACCGGCCAGGCCACCGACATCATCGACACCACCCACGCCGGCCAGGACTGGGAACGCGACGTCGCAGACTGCCTGCAACTGATGTTCCGCCAACCCGGCACACCGGGGTCGGCCAACCTGCTGAACGCTGCCGTCGGCAGATACCTACAGGCTCGTCCAGAGAAGGGCTTCATCTCCTACCGAACCCGGCTCGGGGTCACCCTCGCACTGATCGCACAGCCATCCGATCCCGGCCTTGCCGCCCGCGTTCTCCAACACGCAACGGAATCGGTAATCGCCTCGGACGACGGATACGGCGCCAGAGACCTATCCGGCTCGAATGGCCTACTCGGGACAATCACGGCCGGTCAGCGTGAGAAGCTCACCGCGATCATGACCGCCAGCGGCCTATACGGCGTCTCACCCAACGATCCGGTCATCACACACCTGACGAGCATGGCCGCCGAGGCAGCGAAGGTTCTTACCGAATCACTACCCCGGATCGCAAGCACAGCGTGAACCATGCGAGTGGATCACACGAG
>NZ_QHHV01000149.1:0-26608 GCF_003947245.1 Actinoplanes sp. ATCC 53533
CTCGTCGACGTCCACCACGGGCCAGCGGTACATCAACCACGCCGCGGGCGGCTCCACGGTGCATCTCTTCGTCCGCGAAGTGCGGGATCGGGACGGTGACCTCGGTGTGCCGCCCTACCTGTATGCCGGCCCGATGACCTACGTGTCGCACACCGGCGATCGCCCCATGCGCATCCAATGGCGGCTGCACCACCCGCTACCGGCCGATATCTTCCACGCCGCGCGGGTGATCGCCGCCTGACAAAGCCGGCCCGGCGGTGGGAGCACGTTTCGGGAGGTGGGGTTTCGGTCAAGGCAGGGGTATGTCCTCCCTCCCCTCGCAGGCACACGGCGCGGCCTCGCGGACCGCCAACAGCACCTGGCTGGAGCACCTCACCCGCGGTGGGCTCGTCGGGTACGGCATCATCCACCTCCTCTTCGCCTGGCTCATCCTGCAGATCGCGTTCGACGGGTCGTCGACCGACGGCGACCAGTCCGGCGCCCTGCACAAGCTCGCCGAGGAGCCGTTCGGCGCCTTCCTCATCGTCGTGCTCGTCGTTGGATTGATCGCCATGGCGATGTGGCAGTTGCTTGAGGCAGCCGTCGGCCACCGCGCGGAGCGTGGCCGGCACCGCCTGTTCGAGCGGATCGTCTCCGTCGGCCGCGCCGCCTTCTATCTCTATCTCACCTGGACCGGCATCAAGGTGCTTCGCGGCAAGACCGCGTCCAGCGCCGACACCCAGCAGCAGGCCAGCGAGGATCTGATGGTCTCCGGCGGCGGCCGGATCGCGGTCGGGCTCGTCGGGATCGCGGTCGCCGCGATCGGCGCCGGCCTGGTTGTCTACGGCGTGCGGAAGAAGTTCGAGAAGCACCTCAAGACGAGCCAGATGACCGCGCGGATGCGCCTGCTCAGCCGTCGGCTCGGCGTCGCCGGCTATGCCGCCAAGGGCACCGCGTACGCGATCGCCGGGGTGTTGTTCCTGGTCGCGGCGGTCCAGTACGACGCCGACAAGGCTCGCGGGCTCGACGCCACGCTGAACGTCCTGTCCCAGCAGAGTTACGGCCCCTGGCTGCTGGCGGTCACCGCCCTCGGCATCGCCGCGTACGGCTTGTTCTCGATCGTCCAGGCCCGCTACCGCAAGGTGTGACGCCTAGCCGGGCATCGGCGCGTCGCGGCAGATGGTTCCGGCCGGCGGGACGGTCACCCGCAGCAGGTATTCATACATGTACGCCTCGGCGCAGGCGCTCTTGCGACGCGCCGTGTGGCCCTCGCCGTCCCAGGTGAGCAGGTGACCGTTCGCCAGGATGCGGGCCAGCGCGACCGAGTCCGCGTACGGCGTGTCCGGGTCACCGGTGTTGCCGACGATGAGGATCGGCGCCGAGCCGTGCGCCCGGTACGACCCGGTGTAGCGGCTGTGCCGGGCGGCGGGCCACTGCAGGCAGGCCGGCGCGTGCGTCTGGTCGTAGGCGGGCGGCCCGTAGGCCATGCCCGGCCCGGTGAGCGGGAAGTCCGCAGCGGCCCTCGCCAGCCGGGTGCGCAACTCGTGTGGGCTGCGCGGATAGATCCGGTCGGCGCATTCCACCGCTACGTTCACCGCGTTGAACGCCGCGTCGGACTGGGTGATGGCGTACATCAGCGGGCCGGTGCGGGTCTCCGCGAGGTGCAGGTTCGTTCCGAGCGTCGCCCACTGTCGGGTGCCGCTGTTCAGGCGAAACGTCAGCTCGGACAGCATCGTGGCGCCGTTGACGGCGACCGCACCGGCGGCGTCCCGGATCGGGTTCGCGGTGAGCGAGTCCAGGATGGTGTGCACCTTCGCCGCCAGGTCGGCTGTTGTCGGCGCCGGGCTGCCGGCCGCGAACGCGCACTGGCCCGGGGTCGCCGCGCACCACCCGAGGAAGCGGTACATCGCGTCCTCGGTCGACTTGTACTGGCCGTAGTCGTATGCGTACGGGTCATTGGCGTACTTTTCCGGGTCGTAGCCGGAGTCCAGGATCAACGCCCGGGTGCGCTCCGGGAACATGCTCGCGTAGACGGTGCCGACGTACGAGGCGTACGACCCACCGAAGTACGTCAGCTTCGAATCGCCGACCGCCGCCCGCAACAGGTCGAGGTCCCGCGCCTGAGATTTGGTGCCGACGTACGGCAGCAGGCCCCCGGAGTGCGCCTGGCAAGCGGCGGCCCATTCCTTCGCGAGCCGCACGGCCGTGCCGAGGGACTGCGGGCCGGGCCGGGTTGCCACCTGCGCCCATTGTGCCCGGTACGCCGGCCCGGCGAGGCAGTTCACCGGCTGGCTGCGCCGGACGCCGCGGGGGTCGAAGCCGACGATGTCGAACCGGTCGCGGATCTCCGGGGACGCCGAGGTCGCGAACGTCTGGACCCAGTCCCAGCCGGAGCTGCCCGGCCCACCGGCGTAGATGAACAACGTGCCGATCCTGGTGGCCGGGACGGCGGCCGGCCAGCGTCGCAGTTGCAGCGTGAGCTGCGTGCCGGCCGGACGGCGGTAGTCGAGGGGCACCTGCGCGGGCGTGCACTGATAGCCGCCGTCGCCGCAGTCGGCCCAGTCCAGCGTCGGCACCGCCACGCCGGGCAGGCCGCCGGCCGGCGGGTCGGTGGCCGCGTGCGCCGCGCTCGCGCCGAGCAGCACCACCGAGGCCGCTGCTACCAGGTAGGCCAAGGCCCCACAACGACGATTCATGCCTGAAACATACCGAAACGGCGCGTTTCTGCCTGATGAATGCCGTTATTCCTCTCCGGGCTCAGGGACGGCGCCGTGGCCCGCGGTGCGCGCCAGGGTGATCCGGTCGATCTCCTTGTAGGGCCGCTTGCTGCCCGGCAGCGCGTCGGCGAGGCTGCGCACCGTCAGCGTGGTGCGGGCACCCCGGGCGGCGGGCACGACATCGACGGCGATGAACGCATAGTCGTCGTAGCGGACCTGGGACCAGTCGATCACCTCGGGTATCCGGGTGCCGCCCGGGTGGCCGGCCGGCCTGATCTTGATCGGTTCCGTCGCCCACACATAGCTGTTGACGATGTTCTCGGTGTTGTTCTCGACCGCGTTCGGACCGCCGGGCGGCCGATAGCCGCGGTAGCGCTGCCCCGCGGGCAGCATCTGCGGTCCGGCCGGCGTGACGTCCGGCGGGGGCGGCGCGCTCGGGCCGGGCGCCTGGCGGAACGGGTAGCGCGGTCGGCCGCCCGAGCCGACGCAGAGGTACGTGACGCCGTCCTTGGCCGGATGGATCGTCGAGCCGTCCGGCGCGGACCGGGTCCGCTTGCCGTACCGGATCGGGTCGGTGCGTTCGAGCAGGTGATTGTGGCCCTGCACGACCAGGTCCACCTCGTACCGGCTGAACAGCGGATCGAGCGCGTCGCGCACCCCACCGTCGGAGGCGTGGTTGTCCGTCGTCGAGTACGCGCAGTGGTGCAGGAACGCGACGATGAAGTCGATGTCCTTCGCCCGCTCCGCCTCGGTCCGCCACTCCCGCAGCGTGCGTTTGAGCCAGCTCAGCTGGGCACCGCCGGAATAGCCGGTGTTGGTCTGCAACTCGGCGGAGAGGTCGTTGGCGTCGATGGAGATCACGCCGATGTTGCCGTAGCCGAACCGGTACACCGACGGGCACGTCTTCGGGCCGTTCGCCGGGAAGTCGAGGCGCCCGACGAGGCCGCCGTACCCGTGGGTGGGGCTGTCGCCGAGGAACTTGGTGTCGCCGTAGATCGGCTCCATGTCGTGGTTGCCGGTGGCGAACATCCACGGGGTATAGGCGGCCAGCGGCTCGATCTGCTGGAGAAAGACGTCCCAGACGTACGGGTTGTAGAGGTTCTTGCCCTTCGGCGCGATCCGGGTGAGCGCCGTCGTGTCGTCGGCGGGCAGGCCCGATCCGGACGGGTTGGCATAGCAGATGTCCCCGGCCAGCAACGTGAAGACGGGGCGCTGCGTGGCCATGAGCATGGTCTGGGTCAGCGCGGGACGCTGGTCGGTGCCATGCGGTCCGGCGACCGGATCGTCCGGCAGGTACGCATTGTCGTCGAAGACGCCCGCCGGCCAGGTGCCGCCGGCGGCGACGACGGACGAGGGGTTCTGCCCCCAGGCATACCGCGGGTCGGTGGGTGCGGTGTTGGTGCCGACGTCGGCGAAGGCGGTGAAGGTGAACGGGGGCGGCACCGCGGAGCCACGAGCCGCGGCGGTGGTGAAGTGCGCGTCACCGCTGACGGTGCCGTCGGAAAGCCGGATCCGGTAGTGGTAGACCGTGCCGGGGAGCAGCCCGTCGACGGTCGCCTTGAGGTAGAACTGGCTCCCGATCGGGCCGCCGGGGATCGCGTACTGACCGACCAGGTGCTCGATGGCGGCCTCGACCCGGCTGCCGTACTGGCCCGGCGCGGCGCCGACGTCGACGAACGCCCGCAGCTTTCGTGGCAGGGCGCCGGTCTTGCTCACCAGTTGCGCCGTCACGGCCATCGCCGGCCGCAGCACGCCGTCGGCTCGCGGCACGAACGACAGATGCCGGCCGGACACCACCACCCCGGCTCGGCCCGCTTTCCCGCCGCCTGCGGCGAAGGCTGCGTCGGCGAGCTGGAACTGGGCGTACGCGTAACCGCCGGCGCCCGCCATGACGGCTTTCAGCATGGAGCGGCGGCTGACGCGCTGCCGAGCGAGTTCCTTCACGTTCTCGGCAACGCACTCATCGATCGTGACAGGACGGCTACTCCTCGAAGGCATCACGCCGCCATCTTGGTGACGCCTGGGGCCGCCGCGGGTCGTACACGCCGGGCAAACCGGGAAAACCTGGGCGCATCTCTCGGTGGCTTTTGCGCGGACTCCATCACGGGCACGGACGATCTCCCCTAGCTTTGGCCAGGTTCGACCACGAGGAGCAGCCGCGATCATGAGAGGTAGTCCATGCTGGGATTTGGCGCACGACCTACCGAAGTCGGTGCGGCGAAACCGGTTTCGCCGCCCAAGGTATCGGTCGTCATGCCGACGCTGAACGAGGCGAAGAATCTGCCGCATGTGCTGCCCCTGCTGCCCGCCGTGGACGAACTGATCATCGTGGACGGCGGCTCGGTCGACGACACCCTGGCGGTCGCCAGGCGACTCCGGCCCAAGGCCGTCGTCGTCGGACAGAACCGCAAGGGCAAGGGCAACGCCCTGGCCTGCGGATTCGCGGCGGCCACCGGCGACATCATCGTCATGATCGACGCGGACGGGTCGACCGATCCGCGCGAGATCCCGCGGTTCGTCGCGCAACTGACCGGCGGCGCCGACTTCGCCAAGGGCAGCCGGTTCGCCGACGGCGGCGGCAGCGCAGACATCACGCGGCTGCGCCGGCTGGGCAACCGCTGCCTGAGCGCGCTGGTGAACCGCCTCTTCAAGACCACGTACAGCGATCTCTGTTACGGCTACAACGCGTTCTGGTCACACTGCCTGCCGGTCTTCGCCCTCGACAGCACCAGCCCGGCTCCCGCGGGTGGCCGGCTCTGGGGAGACGGCTTCGAGATCGAAACGCTGCTCACCGTCCGGGCGGCGCGGGCGGAGCTGCGGACGGTCGAGGTCCCGAGCCATGAGCATCCGCGGATCCACGGCGCCAGCAACCTGAACGCCGTGACCGACGGCATCCGGGTGTTGCGCACCATCGTCCGTGAACTGCGCCGGCCGGCCGCCGAGGTTCCGCTCCCGCGTTCCGCGGCGCGATGAAGGCTCGCATCATGGTGGTCGGCTCGGGCTGGCAGTTCACGAGTGGAATCTCGTACTACACCTGCCGGCTGAGCAACGAACTCGCCAAGGAACACGCGGTGGCCGCCGTCCTGATGCGACGGCTCGTGCCGAGGCAGGTATATCCCGGCCGGGCCCGGGTGGGTGTGCCGGTCAACTCCGCGCTGGATTATGCGGCCGGGATCCCGGTGTACGACGGCGTGGATTGGCACTGGGGCGGTTCGCTGCTGAAGGCCCTGCGTTTCCTGCGCGAATTCCGGCCGCAAGTGGTCGTGTTTCAGTGGTGGACGGGCGCGGTGTTGCACTCCTACAACGTGCTCGCCGCCCAGGCCCGCCGGCTCGGCGCTCGCGTCGTGTTCGAGTTCCACGAGGTGCAGGACACCGGCGAGGTCCGGGTCCCGCTGGTGCGCCACTATGTCCGGCGTGGCCTGCCCCGGCTGCTGCGGCAATGCGACGGCTTCGTCGTACACAGCGAATTCGATCGGAAAGCCCTGCACGACGCCTACCGCCTGCCCGAGGTGCCCACCGCGGTCGTGCCGCACGGTCCCTACGACCACCATCGCGGAGTCCCCAGACCTGCCCGGCGGAGCGGAGCGCCGATCCGGCTGCTGTACTTCGGCACGATCCGGCCCTACAAGGGTCTCGAAGACCTGGTGGCCGCGTTCGAGATGCTCCGCTCCCGCCGTACCCGGGACTTCCGCCTGAAGGTCGTCGGTGAGACGTGGGAGCAGTGGGATCTGCCGCTGGAGATGATCCGTAGGTCGCCCCACGCGGACGGCGTCCAGGTGATCAACCGGTACGTGGACGACCGCGAGGTGACGGCCGCCTTTGCGCAGGCGGACATCGTCGTGCTCCCGTACCGTCGCTCGTCCTCCTCCGGTCCGCTGCACATCGCCATGGCGCACGGGCTGCCCACGGTGGTGACGGCGGTGGGCGGTCTGGTCGAGGCGACGCGGGACTACGCCGGGGCGGTGCTCGTCGAGCCGGACGACCCGGTGGCGCTGGCCGAGGGCATCGTCGCCGCGACCACGCTGATCGGGCGCACCTTCGCCGACGCCAGATCCTGGGATGACACCCGGCAGGCGATGCGGTCCCTGCTGAGCGGCTTCGGGCTGGTCCCCGGCGCGCCGATCGCCGCGCCGGCGGGGAGTTGACGATGCGGATCGCCCTGGTCTGCAAGAGGTATCCGCCGCACACCGGGGGCGTCGAGGAACACGTCAGCGCGCTCGCCGCCGAATACGTCAAGCGCGGTGACCAGGTCTCGGTGCTGACCTACGGGACCGCGCCCCGGCTCACCGAGGAGTGCCTCGGCGGCGTGCGGGTCCGCCGCTTCGCGCTCTCCGTCACGGCGCCGAACTTCGAGTACTCGCGGTCGATGGCGGGCTTCCTCGGCACCTCGCTGGCGGAGTTCGACGTGGTGCACGCGCACAGCTATCACGCGCTTCCGGCGCTGTCCGCGGCCCTGGCCCGGCCGCGGGCGCTGGTCTTCACCCCGCATTACCACGGCACCGGGCATTCGCGGCTGCGCAGCGCCCTGCACCACGTCTACCGGCCGGCGGGGCGAAAGATCATCGACGCCGCGCGGCGCATCATCTGTGTCACCCGGGCGGAACGGGACACGCTGCTGGGGCACTTTCCCCGGGCGGCGGAGAAGGCGGTGGTCGTACCCAATGGCACCCGGCGGCCGGCCGCCGCGAGCTCGGCCGCGGCCGACCGGCTGATCGCCGAGGTCCGGCCGACCGACGTCATAACGGTCGGCCGCCTCGAGAGTTATAAGGGTGTGGATCATGCGATTGCCTCGCTGAGCGGCCTGCCGGGTCACGTCCGTCTGCACGTCGTCGGCGAGGGTCCCGGCCGATCCGCCGCCGAGGCGCAAGCCTCGCGGGCCGGACTCGCCGGGCGGGTGTTCTTCCACGGCCGGCTGCCGCGGCAGAGCCTGGACCGGGCCGTCGCGCGCTGCGGGGCGGTGCTCTGCCTGAGCCGGCACGAGGCGTTCGGCCTGGTCCTCGCCGAGGCGCTGGTGGCCGGCGCCAGGGTCGTCGCCTCGGACATCCCGGCGCATCGCAGCGTGGTGGCCGACGCCGGGGCGAGCCGGCTGGTGGCCTTCTGGGGCGGGCGGCGTGCCGACCTCGCCGCGGTGATCGCGGCCACGCTGGCGCGGCCCGCGGCGGGGCAGCCGGTGAGCATGCCCGGCTGGGCCGACGTCGCCGAGCGGACCCGGGCGTTGTACACCGAGGCCCGGGCGGGCTCGGCGGTGAGCGCGGCCCGATGACAATCGTGAAGGCCACGGAGTTCACCGCGGCGCCGCGGCTGTCCGTGCGCTGCGTACGAGCGATCGACATCGCCGACGACGAATACGCGGCCTGGCAGCGCCTCTACGAGGGATCCCGCACCACCAATCCGTTCCTGCACCCCGCCTGGACGCTCGCCGCCATCCGCAACCGCGGCGGTCGCGCCGAGCTCTGGCTGGTGCACGTCCACGCCGGTGAGGAACTGGTCGCGGTCGCCGCGCTCGAGTCGGCGCCGCTGATCAGTGGGCTGCCCGGCGTACGGGTCCTCCGGATCGCCGGTTCGCACGACTACAGCGGCCTGCTCGAGGTGCCGGGCATTCTCGCCATGCCCCGGTACGCCCGCCGCGCCCTGCGCGCCATCGTCGATTACCTGGCTTCCCGGGGCGACGAGTGGTCGTGGTGGCACGTCCCGCTGGGCGAGCACACGTCGTGGTTCGAGCCCGACTGGCTGCCCGCCGGCCGGGGCTTCGTCGTCTCGGAACGGCTGGTCCGTGCCGAGGTCGTGCTCGACGTCACCGACGACCGGTTGCGGAGCCGAAACCTGCGCGAGAGCGTGCGGCGGGCGAAGAACAGGCTGACTCGCGACTTCGGTACGGACTGGGCCGTCACCCGGGTCGTGGAGCGGCACCAACTGGGCGTCTCCCTGGACAACCTGGTCCGGCTGCACCGGGAACGGAGCCGGCTGGCCGGACGCGTGAGCCACGAGGATCGCATCGCCACGGCGGCGGTCCGCGGCTTCCTCGGCGATGTCGTGGCCTGCCAGGCGGATCGCGGGGCCGTCAGCTGCTATGAACTGCGGGCGCGGGGCGCGCCGATCGCGCAGCTGCTGACCTTTCACGCGCCGGCGTCCACCTACTGCAGCGTGTCGGGCCTCACGGCGACGGCCTGGCAGTATTCGCCGACGACCCTGCTGCAGTGGCATGCCTACCAGGACACCCTGCTCGACGGGCGGCGTTCCTTCAGCCTGTCGACCGGGCCGGATCAGGCCAAGCTGCGGTGGAGCCGGGACATCCGGGTCCACCCGGAGTTCGTGGTGGTCGCGCCGCGCCGGCGGGCCCGGGTCGCGTTCGCCCTGTACTCGCAGGCCTCGCAGGCGGCGCGGCTGCTCGGCGACAACCGCCGGCAGCTCGCGCGGAGATCCGTCGCCGAGGCCGCGGCATGACGACACTCACCCACGGGCCGCCGCCCGGCGAGACGACGGCTGGGCAGGAGCGTGACGACGCGACGGCGCATCGGTGGCCCGGCCTGCTGCCGATCGCGGCCTCCACCCTGGCCGGAGTCGCCGGCCTGGCGCTGGTCTGGTGGTCCTACCGGCTCGCCTTTCACGAAGGCGGCCTGCACTATCCGGTCTTCTGGGCCGGCTGCCTGGTGGCGTGCCTGCCGATGGCGGCCCGGGCCTGCGCCCGGCTGCTCCCGGCGTGGGAACGGCTGACGCACGTCGTGCTGCTGTCCACGTTCCTGATGGGCCCGAAACTGCTCCGTACGCCGGACCGCCCGCTGTATCACGACGAGTACGCCCACCTCGTGCAGGCCGAGAACCTGGCCCAGTCCGGGCGGCTCTTCGCCGACAACTGGCTGGTGCCGGTCATCAAGTCCTATCCCGGTCTGCACACGGTCACCGCGTTCCTGATCGACCTGTCCGGCGTCCCCTCGTGGCGGGCCGGGCAGCTGCTCATCCTGCTGACCCACGTCCTCACCGCGGTGGGCACCTACGCGGTGGCCGCCGAGTTGTGGCGCTCGCACCGGGCCGGTGCCGTGGGCGCGTGTGTCTACATGCTGAACGCCGGCTACATGTACTTCGACAGCCAGTTCTCCTACGAGGGCATGGCGCTCGCGCTGTTCGTGTGGATCGGCTACCTGTCGGTCCGGATGCTGCGCTGCGCGGAGCGATCGGCGGCCTGGCGGCTCGCCCCGGTGGCCGGGCTGCTCGGCGCGGCGCTGGTGACGACCCATCACCTGACGGCGATCGGCACGGTGGTGCTGCTGCTCGTTTCCGGCCTGTCCACGGCCGTCCTGCCCCGGGCCCGGAGCGCCTGCCGGGCCGGGCTGGTGCCGATGCTGGTCACCACCGGCGGCATCACGGCCCTGCTGCTGGTGTGGTTGCTGGCGGTGTCCCCGTACACGTTGCGGTATCTCTCCCCGTACCTGGGCACGGGTCTGCGGCAGCTCGCCGGCATCGTCGCTACCGGCTCCGGCGGGCGCGAGCTGTACGCCGCCAGCACCACACCCGGCTACGAACGGGCGGCGGCCTTCCTGTCGTTCGCGGTGCTGGGTGCCGTGGCCGTCGCCCACCTCGTCAGGTCCCGCTGGCTCCGCGACGACGCGCGCGACGGCGCCCGCCTCGGCTGGGTGCTGTACGGCGGCCTCTACTTCCTCTCCGTACCCCTGATCCTGAGCCCGATGGGCGCGGAAGCGTCCCGGCGCACCTGGGCCTTCACCTTCCTCGGCGTGAGCGTGATCGCCGCGGGGCTCTTCGCCGGGCCGCCGCGGGCGCGATCCTGGCCCCGGGGGGCGGCAGCGGCCCTGGCCTTCGTCATCGTGCTGGTCGGCAACGTGTCGGCGGGCCAGAACGAGTACTACCGCTTTCCGGGGCGGATCGTGTTCGGCACCGACACCCGGGACGTGAGCAGCGAGAGCCTGGCGCTCGCCGAATGGCTCCGGGGTGTGGTGCCGCCCGGCCGGCGCGTCGCGACGGACCGCTTCAACGGCCTCCAGCTCGCCTACACCGGCGGCCTGGACATCGTGCGCGCGACCGACCGGCTGCCCTACTGGGAGCTCTACCTGGAATCCCTGCCGCCCAGCCCACGGCTGGCGGACGAGATGCGGCGCCTCGACGTCGCCTATCTGGTGCTGGACAAGCGAATGACCCGGGCCCTTCCGGTACTGGGCGTCTACTTCCAGCCCGACGAGGCGTTCACGCTGGCCGAACCGCTGGCCCCGGAACAGCTCGACCGGTACTACGACCAGCCCTGGGCATCGATCATCCTCGACAGCACGTCGGTGCGGGTCGTACGGATCGATCTCGACCTGTTCGTCGCTTCCTCGCGGAGCGCGCGATGAGCCGGCACCGGCACGTGGGCCTGGTCTGCGCCGCGTCGGCGTTCGTGCTGCTCGGGTCCTGGGCCGGCGGCGCGCTGGGCTTGCTCGTCCTGCCGGTCGCACTGACGGTTCCGGGCTATCTCGCCGTCGCGTCCGTGCCGGATCGCCACGGGGTCGCCCGGTTCACCGGCTGGCTCGCGGTGCCGGTCAGCCTCGCCATGATCGTGGTCCTCAGCCTGGTGAGCCGGCTGGTGTTCGGCTCGTACCGGGCGTGGGCGGTGGCGGGCCTGCTGGCCGGCTGCGCGATCGTCCTGGGCCGCCGGCTGGATCGCGCGGCGGTGGCGCTGCCGCGGGTCGATCGCCGCCTCGTGGTCGCCGGCCTGGCCGTCACCGTGCTCGGCGCGGCGGCCTTCGCCCTCACCGCGATCGGGTCCGTGATCCCGGACGAGCCCTACCTCCAGGTGCGGTTCACCAGCAGCGCGGCCCCGCTCGGCGGTGCCGAGGGGCGGGTGATCGGCATCGACATCGTCAACCACACCGCGGAGCGGTCCGAGGTCGTCGTGGAGGCGAAATGGGGTGGGTGGCTCTCCGGCCCCGCGACCAGGGTGGTGCCCCCGGCCGGGACCATGACCTCGACCATCCGGTTGCCGGCCGCCGTGCCGTGCCGGGGCACCATCGAGGTCATCGTCACCTCCGCCGGCGGGCACTCGTCGCGGATGCTGACCCGGGAGGTCCGGCCCGGTGACTGCTGACCTGCTGGACCGCGTCTGGTCCGACAGCCTGATCCGCAACGCGATCCAGCTGATGTCGACGACGGCCGCCACCGCCGGCCTCGGCTACGTCTTCTGGCTGCTCGCGGCCCGGCTGGTGACGCCCGAGGAACTCGGCCTCGGTGCCGCGATCACCGCGGTGGCCACCGCAGTCTCGGTGTCGGTTCACCTCGGCGGCGGGATGCTGCTGGTGGAACGCCTGCCCCGGCACGAGGGCACCGCCGGCTGGTGGTCCCGGCTGCTGGCCCTGGCCGTGGTCGAAGTGGTCGCCACCGTCGCGGTCGCGGCCGTCGCGGTGCTGGTGCTCAGCGACGGCACCGCGTTCAGGGGCGCCTTCGCCGCTCCGCTGAACGTCTTCGTCTTCGTCCTCGGCACCTGCGCGTGGACCGGCACGAACGTCCTGTCCTACGCGTTCATCTCGCTGCGCCGATCCGGCCGTGGTCTCCTGCTCAACGTCGCCGTCAGCTCGGCGAAGCTCCTGATCTTCGGCCTCCTGACGGTCTCGGGTCACGACGCGTTCAGCGTGTTCACCAGTTGGGCCCTCGCCGGGACGGCCGGGGTCGTCGTCGGCACAGCGCTGCTGCCCTGGTGGTGGGGCGGCGTGAGCCGGCCGGACCTGGCGCGCAGCCGGCCCGCCGTACGGCGGGAGGTCGCGGCGAGCTTCTGCTGGCATCATCTGACCAGTTGCGCGGGTGTCCTGGTGCCGCTGCTGCTGCCGGTCATCGTGGTGATGCGGATCTCCGCCGCGGACAACGCGTACTTCTACACCACGTGGATGGTCGGCGGCATCCTCCTCACGGTGAGCCAGTCGGTGTCGTCGTCGCTGTTCGCCGAGGGCTCCTGGTCGGCCACGGAGATCCGGCGCAAGATGGTCACCGCGATCCGCCTGACCGCGGCGATCCTGGTGGTTCCGGTCGCCGTCGTGCTCGCCGCCGGTGGAGAGATCCTCCGCATCTTCGGGCCCGGTTTCGCCGAGCACGGGACTGTGCTGCTGCTGACCCTGGTGGTCGCCGCGGTGCCGGACGCCGTCACCAGCCTCGCGGTCGCCGTGTTGCGGGTCTACCGGCAGGTCCGGTTCGCCGCCGGCCTCAACGCGGCGATGTCGGTGCTCACCCTGGCCGGCGCCTGGTTCCTGCTGCCCGCGACCGGGATCGTCGGCGCCGGGCTGGCATTCCTGGTGGCCCAGGCGCTCGGCGCCGTCGCGGTCATGCCGTTCCTGCTCTCCTTCCGCGGCGCGGCGGTGCGGAGTTGAAGCGGGTGTTGCTCGTCTCGGACATGTATCCGCCGTTCACCGGTGGCCTCGAGGCCCACGTCCAGCGCCTCGGCCGCCACCTCGTCCGGCGTGGCCACCAGGTCATGGTCGTGACGGTGCGCCATCCGGCGCACGCCTACGCCCAGGACGATGTCGAGGTGGTCGGCAGCGGGCTGCTCCTGGACGCGATACCCGGCCTCTACCGCGCGGGGCGGCCGTTCCATCCGCCGTGGGCCGACCGCCGGTTCCGGAGCACGCTGCTGTCCAGCATCGCGAGGTTCCGGCCCGACGTCATTCACGCGCATGGCTGGTCGCTGTTCTCGGCGGTCTCGGCGGGCCGCCGGGCCGACGTGCCCGTGGTGGCCACGCTGCACGACTATGGCCTGCTCTGCCCGGTGAAGTCGTTGTCCTGCGGTGGCCGGCGCTGTGTCGCCACAGCTGGCCTGTGCTGCGTGCGCTGTGCCGACTGTCCACAAGGACCGCTGCGGCGAGGCGGGCTGGCCCTGGCCCTGCGGGCAACCGTGCCCGCGGCCGTCCGGGGTGTCTCCCGGCTGATCGCCGTGAGCACCTGCGTCGCCGACGAGCACTTGCGGGCCGGCGTCGGTGACCCCGATCTGCTGCGGGTGATCCCCAACTTCGTCGATCTCGAGGACGGGGTGCGCGGCCCGGTGCCCGGCTCCGGCCGGGTGCTGTTCGTCGGGCCGCCGGATCGGCACAAGGGCAGGTCCGTCCTGGAGCGGGCATTCGCACTCGACTGCCTGAAGACCCGCGAGCTGCGGCTGGTCGGCGACCCGGCCGCCAGATCCCGCGGCAACGTGGTGGCGGTCGGCCGGAAAGCCGGCGGGGCGCTCTGGCGGGAGTTCCGGGACTCCTCGATCGTGGCGCTGCCGGGTGTCTGGATGGACCCCTGTCCGACCGTCGCCCTGGAAGCGATGGCGTTGGGCCGGCCGGTCGTGGGGTCGGGAATCGGCGGGCTCCGGGACATCGTCGAGGACGGGGTCACCGGGCTGCTGGTGCCGCCCGCCGATCCGGTCCGGCTCGCCGCGGCCCTCGCGGGCCTGAGCGCGGATCACGACCGGATGGTCCGCTTCGGCGCGGCCGCCCGGGCGCGCGTGCGATCCCACTTCAGCGCGGATGCGGTACTCCCGCAGCTGGAGTCGATCTACGGGGAGGCAGTGCGCTGACCCGGATCGCCCTCAAACCCGATGAGTCCTGGTGGGTCGTCGTCGCCATCGACCCGCTCGCGGTGCGCATCCTGCCGTTCCTGCTGCGCTTCCGGAGCATCACGCCGGACCTGCTCACCGGGGTGGCCCTCGCGCTCGGGGTCGGCGCGGCGCTGAGCGCCTTCCTGGGCCACGCCCGCCTGGGCGCCCTGCTGTTCGAGGTGCGGTTCCTGGTGGATTGCCTCGACGGCAAGGTGGCCCGGGTCAGGGGCACCGGCTCGCCGTTCGGCGCCTTCTTCGACCGGGCGGCGGACCTGGTGGGAGTGGGTCTCAGCTACTGCGCGCTCGGCTACCTGGCGGCGACGACCGTACCGGGATTCCAGCGGTTCACCCTGCTGCCCGCCCTGCTGTGCACCTTCGCGGCGGCCGCGGAGTTCCTGCTGGCCTCCGCGAAGGCCCGGGCCGGTCGGCCCGGGCCTTCGGCAGTGCAGTCCTCGGCCTGGGGGCGGTGGTGCTCGTCCCACCGGCTCGCCACCCGGCCGTGGACCGTCGAGGCCGAGACGCTCGCGCTGTTCCTCGTGCCGCTGCTGGTGCCGGGCTGGGCCTGGGCGGGCCTGCTGATCGCCGTCGTCTTCTACTCGCTGGCGTCCCTGCACGACCTGGTGCTGGCTGGAATCACCCTCAAAAGAGCGGCCGCGTGATGTCCTCAGGCGACCGAGAGCGCCACGTCGTCGAACCAGACGGTGCCGCTGTTGTCGCCGGACTTGAGGTGGATCTGCAGGCACGCGGCGTTGGCCGGCGCCTTGGCATCGGCCTTGAGCAGGGTCCACGCGCTGTTACCGGCGGCCACCTGGGCGGAGGAATTCTGGCCGAGATAGCTGCCGGCGGCGTCGAACCAGCTCAGGGCGAGCTGGCTGATCCCGGTCGCGGCGACACCGCGCGCCCACACCTCGCCGTGCCAGGCCTGGCCGGCCTTCACCGGCACCATGGGCGAGACCTTGACGCTGGGTAGCGCCGACGCGGAGCGGGATGTGCCCTTGAAGAAGATCGCACCGCTACCGGTACGGGCGCCGGTGCCGGTCCAGGTCGCGGTGCCGAACTGTGGCGAGAAGGCCTGCCAGGGCCCGATGCTCCCGTTGTCGAAGCCCAGGTTCAGCAGCGAGTTGCCCAGCGGCTGGCCCGCCCAGCCGGACTTGACGACGGCGGCGGCCGCCTTCGCCGTGCCGTCGGTCCGGTAGAGCCCGTAGCCGTACTCGTCCAGGGACATGCTCGTCGGGACCCCGGCACGCGTGAAGTCGTTGAGGGTCCACGGCGCTACCGAGGCGATGCCCAGCGACCGCGCCGCGTTGAAGACCCGGCCCAGGTAGGCGGCCTGCTCACCCTCGTTGCTCGCGGTGCTGCTGCGGCCGACCTCGCCGATCACCAGCGTGGCCGGTGCGGCGATGGTCTTGGCCTGGGACAACTCGGAGTACGCGGTGGCCGAGTCGCTGTAGTAGTGGTAGTCGTAGTAGTCCGGCGGAGTCGGGGCCAGGGCGGCCTTCAGCCTCGCGAAACCCTCGAGCTTCTTCGAGCCGGGGGTGGTGACGGTGATCGGCGTGCCCGGCACGACCTTGCGCAGCACCGGAATCATGGCGCGGGCCCAGCGCATCTCCGCCGCGTCGTCCGGGTTCATCTCGTTCTTGAGCTCGACGGAGACCAGCCGGGCGTCCGACTGGTAGGGCTGCAACAGCGCCGTAGCCCACTGGGTGCTCTTCTCAACCTCGTCGTAGCGGCCCCACCAGTCGAAGAGCGTGAGCTTGACGGTGAGTCTGTTCGCCCCGGCCATCGTGAGGAACTGCGCCAGCCGGCCGGCGTAGGTCGCGGTCGGCGTCGGCCAGCCGAAGGTGTCCGGGAAGACGATCACCCGGATGCTGGTGGCGCCCAGCGCGGCGGCCCGCGCCAGATCGGCGTTGATCTGCGCCGGCTTCCAGTCCGACCACATGTACGACCACCCGGCCTGGGCCGGGTAGTAGTTGAGCTGCTTGGCAGTCGACACGGTCGCAAGGTTGCGGGCCAGCTTCGCCGCCACGGTCGACGAGGTCGTGGCCTTCGCCGCGGCCGGGGCCGGCCCGGCGGCTCCGGACACCATGCAGCCCAGCAACGCGACCATCGTCAAGCCATACCGCAATACTCGGGCTGCCATCCACAACGCCTCTCCTGGTCCGACTGGATACCAGGAACTTCGGCGCGCTCAGGCGCGAGGGCGGTTGATGGGAAGGTGCCAGGGGGTAGCGGTCTCCTTCGCTACCCGGCGCGGGGGGCCGGCGCGGCGGCCAGCGGGCACGGCGATCGGTCACCGCGGTGCTCATGCGGACCGGCGTCGATCAATGCCTGTACGGCGCTGACGAGCTCGGCGCCGGCGAACGGTTTGAGCCACACCCCGCACGCGTGCGCGTCGGCGGCGCGTGGATCGCCGTGCTGCAGCGAGCCACTGAGGATGCCGACCGGCACGTCGGTGAGGTCGGGGTCGGCGCGGATCGCCTGGCACAGTTCCAGCCCGTTCATGCCGGGCATGTCCAGGTCGGTCACCACCACGTCGGGCTGCCGCTCGCGGGCGGCCCGCAGCGCGGCCAAGCCGTCGCTGGCGGCCCACGCGGTGAACCCGGCTCGGGTGAACATCCTGGTCAGCACGTGCCTGACATCGGCGTTGTCCTCGGCGATGAGAACCACAGCCATGACCGAACTACCTTCCCTCGCGACGACTTGGGGAGTCATGGACCATGATTCGCCGCCCGCGTCCGCCGTTTCGGCCCAATCGCCAGAGTGCATCCGATCGGTGTCCCGAATCACCTCATTCAGGATATTTAGCCGAGAAACGGCTAGATCCAGCCGCGGCTGCGGGCGATGCGGGCCGCCTCGTGCCGGTTGGCGGCGCCCACCTTGCCGACCGCCGACGAGAGGTAGTTGCGGACGGTGCCCGGTGTCAGGGCGACCCGGCTCGCGATCTCCTCCACCGGCGCGCCCTCCGCGGCCAGTTCCAGCACCTTGGCCTCGCGCGGGGTCAGCGGGCTGTCCCCGGCGCTGATCGCCTCCGCGGCGAGCTGGGGGTCGATGTACCGGCCGCCGGCATGGACGGTGCGCACCACGGTGGCCAGGACCTCGACCGAGACCGTCTTGGGCAGGAAGCCGCGTACGCCGTTCGTGAGCGCCCGCTTCAGGTGCCCGGGCAGGCCGTGGCTGGTGACGATCATCGTCCGGCAGGTGGGCAGCTCGTCGTGCAGCGTCTTCGCCACCGTCACGCCGTCGAGGTCGGGCATCTGCAGGTCGAGGACCGCGACGTCGGGCCGGAGCGCCCGGGCCATGGCCAGCGCCTCGGCGCCGGTGGCCGCCTGCGCCACCACGACCAGGTCGGCCTCCATCGTCAGCAGCGCCGCCATGGCGCCCCGGATGAGGTGTTCGTCGTCGGCGAGCAGGATGCGAATCGGCGCGGCGGCCGGCTCCGGGGTCACGCTGGGCCTTCCTCGTCGGCGGTCGGGGGGAGCGGCAGGCGTGCCGTGAGGCGGAACCCGTCGGGACGCCGGCGCTCGGCGACGACCTCGCCGCCCAACCCGGCGATCCGTTCGGCCAGCCCGATGAGTCCACTGCCGAAGCGCACCCGATCGCCGATGGCGGCCGGCCCGCCGGCCACCCCGTCGTTCTCCAGCGTGAGCGCGATGGCATCGCCGGACGGCACGCGCAGCGTGATGGTGCAGGTGCGCGCCTCGCTGTGGCGCAGCACGTTGGTCGTACCCTCGCGGACCACCCAGCCGAGCGTGCCCTGAATCTCGGCGGGCAGGCCGCTTCCGTCGCCGATCACCCGGCACTCGATGCCCGCCGAGGCCAGCAGCGACCGGGCGCCGGCCAGCTCGACGTCCAGGTCGGCCGTGCGATATCCGCCCACCACCGCCCGCAACTCGACCAGCGAGTCCTGCGCGATCCGGCGCACCTCCAGCATCTCGTCGATGGCCTCGTCCCGGCCGCGCTTGGCCAGCTGCGCGGCCAGCTCGGCCTTGAGGGCGACCGTCGACAGCGTACGGCCGACCACATCGTGCAGGTCCCGGGCGAAGCGCAGCCGTTCCTCGGCGACGGCGAGGCTGGCCTGCACCTGGCGAGACCGGTCGAGCTCCCAGACCACGCCCAGCATCCAGACCGAGACGCGGAAGGCGAACGTCAGCAAGGTGATCGCGGCGGCCAGCCCGACGGCCGACGCCGCCGGGGAGGACGCGCCCTGCGCGGCGGACAGCGAATACGTCGCCGCACACGCCACCGCGCCGGCCGCGAGCATCGCCCGCGGGCGCACGGTGGCCGACAACCCGATCATCAACGACACGACCAGGACGAGCAGGATGCCGTTGGCCGGGCCGTCCGGCATGCCGGGGGTGGCGTTGGGAAAGGCCAGGACGGCCGCCGCCGTCCCCGCCAGAGTCGCCGCGACGCTCGCCGCGAGCAGGCGGGCCGGCAGCGGTCGCCGCCCCAGATAGTGCTCCAGGCCGGCCCGGACGAGCAGCAGGCAGAGGACGGTGTGCGCGGTGATCAGCACGGCCAGCACCCAGGCGGCCGTCATACTCACCTCGGCAGCGATGCCGAGCCAGACCAGGAGCGGCACCGCCACGAGGTTGACGTAGAAGGTGGCGCGGACGCACAGGTCGAACCGGGCAGCCTGGCTGCGCGAGCGCCACCACGCCATCGCCTTCATCTCCGCGTCACCCTCTTCCCGCCCGGCTATCGCCGGGGCTCCCACCGGAACCACCGCCGGACGGCGGCCACACCGAGCGCCGCCCACAACGCGAGGGTCATCGCCGGCGCGGTGGCCGCGCCGAGCACTCCGACGAAGTCCCTCGGGACGCCCTCTCCGGTTGTGCCCAGCCAGCCTAGGCGCATCAGTTCCACGGCCGGCGTCAACGGCAGGAGCCGCACGATGTCGGCGGCCGGCCCGGGCAGCAGTTCCAGGGGGACCACCAGCCCCGAGCCGAGCATGCAGACGACGAGCACCGGCAACGTGGTGATCTGAGCCAGCTCGACGGTGCGGGTGAACGCCGAGGAGGCCACGGCGAGGATGACGAACACACCCACCCCACCCATCGCCCCGAGGATCAGCACCGGCGCGTTGACGGGCACCGGCAGGCCCAGGAGCGCCGCGCCCGCCACGACGAACAGCACGATCTGCGCGGCCGCGATGGCGATCGCCGGGCTGGCGGTGCCGGCGAGGATCTCCAAGTCGGTGACCTCGCCGACCCGCAGCCGTTTCAGCACCAGTTCCTCGCGCCGGGCCACGTACGTGGTCACCAGGTTGTAATACACGACGCTGATCAGCACGAAGCCGAGCATCCCGGTCGTCAGGAGCGCGTTGCCGCGCAGTTCGCCGTCCCGGGCGGCGTCGCTGTCCATGGTCGCCCCGGCGACCGCGCCCATGATCAGCACGGGCACCAGCAGCGCGTTGAACAGCGCCGTCCGGTTGCGCCAGAACAGCAGCAACTCGGCCCGGCCGATGGAACGGGTCCTCCTCATCGCAGCTACACCGCTCACGCTGACACCTCCATCGGGGATTCGTCGGCGGCGATCGACAGGAACGCCTCCTCCAGCGATGCCGACCTGGCGTCCAGCCCGTGCAGGTCGACGCCGCGCTCGGCGGCCCACGCCAGCAGCACGGTCAACGTCGGCTGCAGCGCGTGCGTGTGGACGGTGACCGCCCCATCCGCTCCGGCGGCGCCAACCTCCAGCCGGCTGGCGCCGGGAAAGGCCGGCAGCCGTCCGGGCGGCACCCCGTCGGGCAGCACGAACCGGACCCGGGCCGGATACGCGGCGACCACCTCGGCCAGCGAGCCGGCCGCCACGATCACGCCGCGGTGCATGATGGCGAGGCGGTCGGCCAACTCCTGCGCCTCCTCCAGATAGTGCGTGGTCAGGAGCACGGTGACGCCGTCGAGCAGCAGGCCGCGGATCAGCTGCCGGGTGTTGCGCCGGCTCTCCGGGTCCAGCCCGGTGGTGGGCTCGTCGAGGAAGAGGACCTCCGGCCGGCCCAGGATCGCGAGCGCCAGGTCGACCCGCCGGCGTTCGCCGCCGGAGAGCTGCTTGACCCGTACGGACGCCCGGTGCTCCAGATCGACCAGGGCCAGCGCCTCGGCGACCGGGCGGGGATCGGTGAGTGTGCCGGCCCACATGCGTACGGTCTCGGCGACGGTGAGATCCGGCGGGAAGCCACCCTCCTGCAGCATCACGCCGATGCGCGGGCGCACGGTGGCCCGCCGGGTGAACGGGTCGTGGCCGAGGACCCGGACGGATCCGCCGTTCGGCCGGTCGAGCCCCTCGACGATCTCCAGGGTCGAGGTCTTACCGGCGCCGTTCGTCCCGAGCAGCGCGAACAACTCGCCCCGCTCGACGGAGAACGACACCCCCCGTACGGCCTCGAACCCCTGCGCGCCGCCATAGCGGCGGCTCAGCCCGCGTACCTCGATGACTGCCTGACTGGTCATGGCGTAAACCGCATCTCCGGGTATCGCCGGGACGGCCCGGCGAGCAGGTGGCCGTTGCCGTTGCGCAGGTACCGATCGAAGAACGCCAGGACGTACGCGCGCTGCACGGTGATCGAACGCGAGCCGTCGATCGTCCCGTACCCCGGCACCAGGTCCTCGGCCGGAATGCCGATCTGCGGCAGCAGCACCTGAAAGTCGGTGAACGACATGTGCCCCGAGCCGGCCAGCTGCAGGTCGTAGCGGGGGCCACGCAGGCGCGGCCAGATCGCGAGCCACGTCTCGTCGTCGGCGCGACCGTGGCCGTCCGAACTCATCAGCGCGAACGGCCGGCGCAGCCCGGCGGCGACAACCGCGCCGGAGAGGGTGCCGTCCAGGTTGATGCCGGCCCTGACCCGCGGGTCCTCGTGCATCGTCTCGGCGGCGGTCGCACCGCCGAGCGAGTGGCCGAACATCCCGACCCGGGCCAGGTCCAGCGCACCCTTCAGGCCGCGTGGCAGCCGGCGCCGCTCCTCGTCCGGGTTGTGGCCCCGGTTGATCGCGGCCAGCCGGTCGAGCGTGAAACGGGTGTCGGCGACCCGGGCCTCGCGTGCGGTGTCGATGACCTGTTCGCCGTCGTCGTCGGGCCCGGTCGGCGGCGGGACGGCGTGGGTCGCGATCCGGCCGCCGGGAAACTCGACCAGCTGCGCGTCGTGGGTGTGGTCGATCGTGACCACGATGTAGCCGCGGCTCGCCAGCTCCTCGACGAGCGCGGTGCTGGCGGTGCGCTCCAGCCCGAAGCCCGGCGAGTACAGCACGACCGGGTGGCGGCCCGGCCGGACCGGGGCGTCCGCGTACGCGTGGGTCACCGGCAGGATGACCGGCGAGCCGGGCGGATTGATCCGCTCGGCCACCCCCGGCGACACCCAGGGCGCCCGCGGATGCCGGCGGACGTCGCTCGCCGGATACCAGAGCTGGACCATGATCTCGCGGGCCCGCTCGCTCGACACCCACGGATCCGGCCGCGACCGGTCGACCAGGTGCAGCGACACCGTACCGATGCGTTCGGGGCCGGTGGGCCGGGGCAGGACCAGCTGGGTGGCCGGCTCACCCGCGGCCCGGACGGGCGCGGGCAGCACGGGCGAGGGCGCGGCGGTGGACAGGGCTAAAACCGAGGTCAAGGCGATAGCAAGTGCGCTACTCATGCATTTGAGTCTTCGGGCCCGGCGGCCGCCGCCGTAGTGCCGGCGCGCACCGGTTCCCATGCACAATTACCGCCCCACCGATGACAAATGTCATGACCGTTCTACGATGGCGGGCAGTGCTGGTTCACCCCGCTTCGCGGTGGGGTGTCGTAAGAGGGAACCCGGTGTGAGACCGGGACTGCCCCGCAGCGGTGAGCAGGAACGACCGCCGTCATACGCACTGGGTGTGTGAGCGCCTGGGAAGCGACGGCCAGTAGGTGACCGGAGACCTTCCGGTCGTGCCCGCGAGTCCGAAGACCTGCCCGCACCGCGTACGCAGCACTGCGTGCGCCGCCGACGGCCCCTCGGGAGGGCTCGGGCGAGACCACGGTGCTGTTGTCGTCGTGGCCTTCCCGCACCCTCGCGTGACCCGTCGGGCACTTCGAGGGAAGGACGCCCCATGACCACCACCGGATTCGGGCAGAGCACCGTGCTCGGCTATCCCCGCATCGGCAGCAACCGGGAGCTCAAACACGCCGTCGAGGCGTACTGGGGCGGCCGCATCGACGCCGCCGCCCTGGAGCGGACGGCCGCCGCACTGCGCACCGACGTCTGGCGCACCCTGCGGGACGCCCGCCTGGACGCGATCCCGTCCAACACGTTCTCCTACTACGACCACGTCCTGGACACGGCCGTCGCGGTCGGTGCGATCCCGGACCGGTTCGCCCGGCTCGGCCTGTCCGAATTGGACACCTACTTCGCGATGGCCCGCGGGGCGCAGGCCCAGCCGGCGCTCGAGCTGACGAAGTGGTTCGACACCAACTACCACTACCTCGTGCCGGAGATCGCCGACGAGACCGTCTTCCGGGCCCGGCCGGAGCAGGCGCTGCGGGAGTTCGCGCAGGCGGCGGCGCTCGGCATCACCACCCGCCCGGTCCTGGTCGGCCCGGCCACGTTCCTGCTGCTGGCCAAGCCGGCCGAGGCCGCGGGCAACCCGTTCGACCGGCTCGGCGAGCTTACCGACGCGTACGCCGGGATCCTCGGCGCGCTCGCCGACGCCGGGGTGCCGTGGGTGCAGCTCGACGAGCCCGCGTACGTCGCCGACCGTACCCCGGCGGAGATCGACGCCCTGAGAGCCGTCTACCACCGCCTCGGCGGGCTTGACCGGCGGCCGCGGATCTTCGTCGCGACCTACTTCGGTGAGCTCGGCGACGCCCTGCCCGCCCTGCTCGACACCCCGGTCGAGGCGCTCGGCCTCGACCTGGTCGCCGGACCCGGCAACCTGGCCCGGCTCGCCGCGGCCGGACCGTTGCGGGGCAGAACGATCGTCGCCGGGCTGGTCGACGGGCACAACGTCTGGCGCACCGACCTGCGCGCCGCCGTGGCCGTCGGTGCGACCCTCACCGGTCTCGCCGACAACGTCTCGGTGTCCAGCTCCTGCTCGCTGCTGCACGTGCCGGTCGACCTGGCGGCCGAGACCAGCCTCGCGCCGGCGCTGCGGGAACGGCTCGCCTTCGCCCGGCAGAAGGTCGACGAGGTCGTCCTGCTCGGCCGCGCCCTGCGCGACGGCGTCGCGGCGCTGCCCGCCCCGCTGCCCGCGCCACCCGCGCACTGGCGTGACACCTCCGTCCGGGCCCGGCTGGATGCGCTCCATCCGGCGCAGCTGCGGCGCGGCGACTACGCCGAACGAGCGCGGGCACAACAGGCGCGGCTGCACCTGCCGGCGTTGCCGACCACGACGATCGGATCGTTCCCGCAGACCGACGACCTACGCAAGGCCCGCGCCGCCCGGCGCGCCGGAACCCTGGACGACGCCGGCTACACCGAGCGGATGCGCGCCGAAGTAGCGCACGTGATCAGGCTGCAGGAAGACCTCGGCCTGGACGTGCTCGTGCACGGCGAACCGGAACGCAACGACATGGTCCAGTACTTCGGCGAACAGCTCGGCGGCTTCGCCGCGACCGAGCAGGGCTGGGTGCAGTCCTACGGCTCACGATGCGTACGCCCGCCGATCATCCACGGCGACGTCACCCGCGAGCACCCGATGACCGTCGAGTGGTCCACCTACGCCCAATCGCTGACCAACCGCCCGGTCAAGGGCATGCTCACCGGCCCGGTCACGATCCTGGCCTGGTCATTCGTCCGCACCGACCAGCCACTGGCCGATACCGCGAACCAGGTCGCGCTCGCCCTGCGCGACGAATGCCGCGACCTGGAGGCGGCCGGAATCCGAATCATCCAGGTCGACGAGCCCGCCCTACGCGAAACCCTGCCCCTGCGCACCGCCGATCAAAAGGCCTACCTGGACTGGGCGATCGGCGCATTCCGGCTCGCCACCAGCGGCGTCGCCGACAGCACCCAGATCCACACCCACCTGTGCTACTCCGAGTTCGGCGAGATCATCACCGCAATCGACGCACTCGACGCGGATGTCACGAGCATCGAAGCCTCCCGCTCCAAGATGGAGGTCCTGGACGACCTGCGGGCGATCGGCTACGGCCGCGGCGTCGGGCCTGGGGTGTGGGACATCCACTCGCCGCGGGTCCCGTCGCAGGACGAGGTCGTCGAGGCGGTGCGCCGGGCTGTCGCGGCCGTGCCTGCCCGACGGCTCTGGGTCAATCCGGACTGCGGCCTCAAGACCCGGGGTTACACCGAGGTCGAGGCGTCCCTGAAGCACCTGGTCGCTGCCGCCGCCGAGGTCCGCGGAAGCTGACCCGCGGGGTGGGATGCCTCAGGTGGGCATCCCACCCCGGTCGTCAGCCGTTCTTCGTCGGCTGCTGTCCTCGGGACACAACGAGGTGCTGCCGGTTTGGGTGCTGGACCCACTTTCACTTCCCGGCATCGTCCCACTTCGATGATTCACTCACTTTGATCATCCTTCAACACTTCTCCATGCGCTGCACACAACTCGATAATCTTCGCAATGCGCTTCGAACGCGCCCGGGGGAGCGTCAGCAGCTTGACCGAACCGACATCGACATAGGTGGTAAATGTTCGTTTGTTCATAACCGCGATCAGCGCACACAGGACTCGGCCGGAGCTGAGTCTGTAGATCGACGTGGGAACCACGAATATCTCATCGATCTTAGTCCTGTTATCTGTGAACCACCCCAGGTTGCCGCGACGACCATCGGGCCTCGATCGTGCTTCACGAATGAGATCCTCGGCACGAACCGGACTCACCCGAACGACACGGCGCTCCGCCAATGGCCGCAAAAGCCGCTCCAGGAACGACGTCATCGCTTCGGGAATCCTTTGACAAAGATCGGTGTGTCGAAATTGATCTTTTTATGAAGTGGGTCAGCTGCCCGCTTCAGCAACTCCGCCATTCGGTGGTTGCCTTCAACCATGTAGTTGTCTCCGTCGTGGTAATTCATGAAAGTCCTGAACTCGTCGTCCGGTGCAAATACGGCTTCGAGCAGACCATCGTCATCCAGGCTGTCCAAGGGCCCCTTCTTCATGGGGTCCGGTATCCAATTGTCACCGTCATCGACCATATCGTGCCCGATGCCTTTCAGATCCTGCACCGTTCCGTTCGCAGCGGGCCGCGGCGGCGGCGGCTTCTTCCCGAACATGCGATCGAAGAAATCCGGACTGCGGCCTCAAGACCCGGGGTTACGCCGAGGTCGAGGCGTCACTGAAGCACCTGGTCGCTGCCGCCGCCGAGGTCCGCGGAAGCTGACCACTAGCGGGGGCAGGATGCCCGTTGTGGGCATCCCGTCCTCCGGTCGTCCTAAGCGGCGTCCAGGGGTTGCCGATGATGGCGTCGCGGAGTGCGGAGGTCGCGGCGGTCTTCCAACACACCAACCCGGCCATTCAGGACGCGAATCTCTACCCTAATCAATGCTCCCCCACTCCATTTCATCGACTGGCGGCCAAGGCTGCCCGAAGTCGAAGAGCGAGGGATCATCCACAGCCCTGTCCGCCTGACGCCAAGACGGCTGTCCCGAAACCACGAAATTGGCCGGAGTGCCGCTGGCCACTATGTAAATGTACTCACGGTCATCTTGGGAAATTCCAAATCGCGCGCCCAGATCATCCTGCTCATCCTGCGAAGCACAACGCAAAGCAACACCACGCAGAATCGGCTGGAGCGCCACATACGAGACGTTACCGAAGTACAGTTCTATCCTTCGAGCGCCATCCGCAATGGTTCCCGGATCACTCCGCAATATCAACTGCCGATGTGTTGGATTAAAGCTTGAGAACCGAAAAATCCGACTCGATCTAAATTCACGCATACCGCTCACCGACTCTCGGCTCAGCCGAAGGGATTTGCAAGGTCAACCTTTTGCTCCTGCCAGAACCAATCGATTGACGACCAGTCACGGTTCCCCAATCGCACAGCCCTACCTACAGTAGCAAGCTCCCAAGCGGTTCCGTTTCCCCTCCCTGCGCCAAGCTTCCAGTCCGCTACCATCGGCAATCCGCGTGCATAATTCGCGCTGAACGCTTCTTCCGCCGAACCAGCAACAGTCCTGCCACCGGCACCAAAAAGCCCATCCAATGAGAATGAGATTCTGATATTGCCGCTGCGTGCGACCGTACTGATGCCTTCCATCCACAGCGGCCTACCACTCGCGGTATTTGTCCCAGACCATGCCGGTCCATTAAATGTGTGCCCACCGACAGCGGATGCAAGGTCATCAGAATGTGGATTCACGCCCATGCAAACATTGCTACAGCCATCCGTGTCAACGTAATCGACTCCGCCCGTACTACTCTTACCGCAATTGTGGGTGAGAACCGATGCAT